>JAEEHO010000120.1 GCA_016280845.1 Paludibacteraceae bacterium
AAAGCGGAATCAAAGAAGGTCAAGCGACTGATTCGCAGACAACCGAAGTATGACAAGAGTGTGCTACCATTCAGTATAGTGAAAGCAATGGTTGACAACGGTGTCAAGGTGCGGTATTTCACATTTGAATAAACACGTTAAAGAAAGAGTTATGGAAGCAAAAGACAAAGAGTTGCTACTCATGGATTTATGTGCAAGGTTGCCGTATAAGGTTGAGTGTGAAATAAGACAGCGTGAGGGGAGTAGTCCCGTGCTGTACGACAAATTAACGTGTGGTACAATTAAGGGAATACAAGATTATGATTGGTGCGTCAAACCCTACTTGCGCCCAATGTCAAGTATGACCGAGGTGGAGTACAAGGAATATTATGGCTTGTGTCGTTCTGAAGAAGATGTTTATAACCATACGTATTACTACGACACAATGGAAAGCATAGATTATCTTAATGCACATCACCTTGACTATCGGTGGCTTATTGACATGGGTTTGGCTTTGGAAGCACCCGCAGATATGTATAACGACTAAAACAACAAACAAAATGAGACAGATGAGAAACGCTACGGCGAGCAAGCTGACGACGGCTGATATTACGGGCAACTACGAGGAGACCAAAACAGTGGAAAGCAAACACGAGTGCGGCACAGTACCAACATACAACACGGTTGGATTCAAAGAGGACTACAAGTTAGTTATTGAGTTTGACAAGAACGGGAATCAGTACATTGAGCTTTACAAGAAGGGCGAGCTGCATTTTATGAAGAACGAGGAGCTTCCGCTTATAAAGGATGTGTTAAAGAAGGCGTGGGATAGGATTGCGGCAAACGCTGATCCCGTTGAAGAGCCCAAGCTCAAGAACAGCGTTGTGGACAGATTCAAGCTTGTGCGAGTGTTTAGGATTGAGGGCAGATTGGTGGTTGCAAAATCGATGCGCGAAGCTATCGACACCTATTGCGAGTACCATAAGTGTTCGGACGACGTGGTGCATCAGGTTAGCGAGGTGACCGAGACAGGATTTGATTTTGCGATTGAAAGGGCATAGCCATGAGTATGACAAAATAACGATTAAATGTTAGCGGCATGTGGTTGAAGTTTAGCGGTGTTGCGAATAGGCGTATTTACATCGAATGGGATGAGGTGGAGGTTGATGAGTTCTTTGTAGAGATCGCGGGACACGAGTACTCTTTTAAGGAGGACAAGGAGAACGAGCGTTTTATAATCAGCGAGACAACGGAGGAGATGAAAAGAAAAGTGAAAAAATAGTTTGCATTTAATAATATTAATATTATACTTGCATACAAGTTCGTTGACACGGTGGTATTCCAAGTGGGGACAGACGGAGGCATGATACAGCGTTGAATGCCGTTGTATAAAGTTTAAGTCGAAAGGTGAGGAGCGGTTGCAAACGTGATGCACTGAGTATGGAAAGACTAAGCGGTGAGCGTCGTGAACGTGACGGCGCAAGAGACGAGTGGTTGGAACACCTTATCTGCTGCGGGTTCGACTCCCGCTATCGCCTCAAAGGGAAGAGTGGCTGAGTGGACTAAAGCAGCGCACCGCTAACGCGTCAGTCGCTTAAAGGCGGCTCGCAGGTTCGAATCCTGCCTCTTCCGCACCGCCCGAAACGGCGTTAAACTAAGGTTCTTTTAAGGTTACAGACCGCATTCCACAACAACAGATGCGGTTGGATTAAGCAAAAAGCGAAAACGGCATAGCATTTGGTAGATGCGCATTCCGTCAAGGGCTGAGAGGTGGGTTCGAATCCTGCTGCCGTTTCAAGTGTTAAAGAAAAGGAGGTTATTATGATTAGTTCAATTAACAAGAAGTTAGCCCTCAGGGTGGTCAGTGGCTTGGTTCTCAAGGGTGAGGGTGAAACGGTCAGCGAGATTGTGGAGCGCAGCGTGCTGCAGGCTTTAGAGCTTAAGGACGAGGAGATCTGCAAGGTGCGCGACAAGCTTGAGGACGACGTGCTGCACGTGTTTATTGACGCGAAAAACAAGCAGTTTGTCAACTGGGAGTACTACGACAAAAACGGTCATTATCTTGACAAGTGCGTATGCACCACGGTTGCCAACGAGATAGACAACTTGCGCCCGCAGGTGTTTGATATAATAACTAATCAATTCAATAAGCTGACGTAGTTATGGACGAGGTTTTTATGCAAATGCGCCGAGCTCGCGAAGAGTACGAAAGCGAGTATGCGACTATGCCTACTCGTAAGGGCGCGACGGATGTTAAGAAAACGCCAATGAAATACACGCAGTGGTTGAACAGACGCGGGTTCTTTAGAGACGATCTGCAATGTGATTTTGAGCATCAAATTGAAACGTTTATTAATGACTTTAACAATTAAAACTATGATTGATTTTCAACAGATAGACGAGCAGCTAATACAAGAGGCTTTTACAAAGTATGCTACCACCGACGAAAAAACGGGTATTTACTACGACTTTGATCGGGTTACGCGGGAACTCTTGAATAAGAAGAACGAACAGCTAAGAAACCTTTTTTACGAACAGCTTGATCATAGAATCGACGAGCTTGCGCAGGAGAGGGTGAAGGACATTAGTGGAATTCCCGTACGCACGTTGATTGCGAAGGACGTATTGAACACGATGATAAACAGACAATGTGTTGTTGAAAGCAACAAGGAACTCGCGGAAGCCGCAGTTGACTTGACAGACGAGTTACTAAAAGCTTTAAAGAAGTAATATGGATAGTAAGACATTAAGCAAACTGCGTGCGGACTATGAGTTTGAGGCAAGTCTGTACGTTGGCAAGGGAGAGGTGATAACGTTTGAACAATGGCTAAAAGATAGGGGTTATGGCAGAGAGTAGCAATAGTGGTGGAATAGGATTCTGTGGAGTTCTGTTCTGCGTTTTTTTGGTTTTGAAACTCGCAGGAGTGATAGATTGGAGTTGGTGGTGGGTAACCGCACCGTTGTGGATAGCCGCACTTTTTGTTGTGCTTGTTGGTGTGGCTTCGTGGTTGTTTTACAGGTGGCTTGACAAAAAGTGATGAGCGCAACGAGTAGTCTGCATTATCAGTTATGCTGCGAAGCGGCAAAGTGGCTGCATAGGCGCAAGCACGACGTTAACAAGTGTCCGAACAAGCCTTGTTATAGGGGATACGGCTTTTGCAGGGCGTGTATTGCGTTTAAATTCGTCACGGTGGAGCTTTGTACGTACGGGACAGAACAAGCGGACGTGTGGGGCTGTGACG
>JAEEHO010000121.1 GCA_016280845.1 Paludibacteraceae bacterium
GAAAAATGAGAGTGAGTCGGCCACTCTCGTTTTTTTGTATTATCTTTGCACCCGATTTCGAAATTCACTCGAATGGCCGTTTGCCTCCGGAGGCTCTCCGGTCGAACTCAAATCGAAGGCAAGTCGAACTCAAGTCGAACTCAAGTCGAACTTTAAACAATCTACTTACTAACTTTTATCCCCCCTTACGGCATAGGGGGCTGACGGCTTACAGCTGATGGCTGAAGGCTCGTCGGCAAACGCCGAACATCCTATGGCAAAAGCACAAGTCGTGCTGCCGGAATTGAAACCATTTCCGAAGCACTGCAGAAACCCAAGAAAATCGATGGACACAATCACGGCAACTATCTAGTATTGTTGTAGCGGCGGAGGGCGAGGCGGAAGGCGATGAGAGCGTCAGTCAGGTCGGATTGCGCCTGAGTGAGTGCAGTCTGTTGCTTGAGCAGATCGGTGATGGTGGCGCGGCCAGCCTCGTAGTTGATTTGCGTCAAACGATATGCCTCCTCGGCATGGGAACAAGCATTCTGTTGCAACTGAACGAGCGCTTGGGCTGCCACGAGTTGATCAGTTGCCTGCTGCGAACGTAACGACAGTTGCGCACCCAGATAATCGGCATCCAGTTGCGCTTGTTCGATAGCATAGCGCTGTTCCTTCAGTTTATGCGCAGTCTCCCACCATGCCGACAGCGGTACACGCATCGTGACAAAGAGTGCACCATTGCCTTTGTTGTTGCTATTGAGACCGTCACGGAGAATATTCGTCTGGAAATGGCTATACCCGTATCCCGCGCCGACTGCCAACTGCGGCAACGCGTCTGCCAAGGTCATGCGGCGTGTCAGTTCGGCTGCACGGACCTGGAGAGTAAGGAGTTGAGACTCAGGGGTAAGACCGGCTTTGCCTGTAGGACCGCTCTGTTGTAAGGCCACTGACGCTGAAAGACCGTCCTGCGGACTGAAGGAGAGCGAATCGGCAATCAGTATAGTGTCGGTGATGGGACGGCCGATGGATAGCGCAAGGGCTTGACGGGCAAGACTGAGACCACTACGGAGTTGCAACTGATTGCGCAGCACTTCATCACGGCGAAGCGCCACCTGCGTGGAGTCGGACGGCAAAGCCAAACCCGCCTCCACTGCCGCAGAGACAGTCAGCGACAAGGTATCCAGGAGCAACAAGGCTTCGTCAATCAAACGCTGTTTCTGCTGCAACCCATAGACGAGCCAATAGGTTTGCTCGACCTGCTCAAGCACATCGCGCTCACTCATCTCGACTTGCAGTTTGGCCGCTTCGACACCCACTTTGGCCAACCGGTTGCCCGCAACGATCTTACCGCCCATGAAGACCGGTTGGATGGCAGAAACGCCTGCTGTGTAGCCGTATTCGAACAGATTGAGATGATTGTCCAATCCCATTGCTGCGCCGTAATTGCCATAGAGCGCGGTCAACAGGTCGCGCACCGAAGCATTGCCAATATCGTCGATACCCACCTCCACCAAAGGATGCAGCGCATGGAAACCGAATGCCGTACCTTGGACCTGCGGAAAATACTTGGTCAACGCCTGTGCACGCACTTCCTCCGCACGCGCCACGTCCAATTGCGCCTTGCGTAGAGAGGGATGATTGTGGCGAGCCAGAACGAGGCAGGAGTCGAGGGATAAGTAAACATCTCCCCTGCCCTCCCCACAAAGGGAGGGAGAAATGAGCAGTAAGCAATGAGCAATCAGCAATATGTATAGACCTCGCTTCATTTCTCGTCATGATGTTGATAGACCTTCCAATAAACAACCGGAAGGATAGTGACTGTGAGAGGCAGGGTGAAGATTGTACCAAAGCAGATAACCACACCCATCGGCATCCAAAGCGCTGAGTGCGCAATAATCATCGGCAACACACCTAAAGCGGTTGTGGCGCTGGTCAGGAAGACAGGTCTCATTCGACGCAGGCCCGCACTGAAGGCCGCTTCGCGGTAAGTGAGTTGTTTGTATTTGCGCGAGTCCTCGGCGTATTCGTACATCATAATCGCATTGCGGACGATGATACCGATGAGACTGACTATTCCTAAAACGGCGGTGATGGATATATCCAGTTGGAAGAGCCACAAGCCCAATGATGCACCAAAGATACACAAGAGCGACGAAGACAAAGCCAACATGGCCAAACCGATCTTGCCGAAATGGTAAAGCAGCAACACCAGCATGACCGCCAGGGCAGCCACTACGCTCCAGAGAATCTGCGGAACGATTTTTCCGTTAATCTCCGACAGACCTCCATAACATACTGTAATCCCTTCGGGCAGTGAAGACATGTGCTCCTTCACCCACTTTTTCACTTTGCGCTCGGCATCCACCTGACTCGTTGTGCCGCGCAAGTCTGCACCTACGGTGATGGTCCGCACGGCATTGCGTCTCTCCAGCGATGTGTGATGCCATGCCGGCTCCAGCGTAGCCACTTGCCGCAACGGCACCCACAAACCCGCTATTGCCGTCGGCACTAGCATAGCCTCCAGTTGCGAGACGGTCATATCGTGCGCACCGGCAGTATAGAGCACCACGGGCACTGCGTAACTGTCCTCGTAGAGCGTAGCCAGCGTAGTACCGTGCGTAGCCTGGCGCAGATAGAGTGAGAGCATCGTTTCGGTGATACCCAGGCGCGTAGCTTCGTCCGCCTTGAGCACAATGCGCGTAGAAGCCGCTATATTATCGTAGTCGGAGTGAACCCATTGCATTTCGGGCTGCTCCGCCATGAAACGGCGCACACTATCGGCATAAACCGCCATCAGGTCCAAGTCCTCGCCCTGGATACGTACTTCCAACGGGTTCTTGACCACTTGATAATCCATTTGCTTGAAACGGATATAAGCGTTGGCGAAATAATTCTCGTACTTAGGAGTGTACTCCTTGAGAATCTGTTTGGTAGCGTTGCACGAAGTGGTATTGACAATCAACTGCGCGTAGTTCTCACGTGCCATCTGCGGCGTATAGGTAGCATGGAAACGCGGGCTGGCTTGGCCAATGAAGGATGTGACACTTGTCACACGTTTGTCTGCACGCAGGATACGCGCCAACGAATCAGCCACCTGTGCACTCTCCTTGACCGTACAGCCGTCGTGCAGATAGAGTTCGACAGCCAGACACTCGCGATCGGCCTTAGGCAACAACTGCAAGTTAAGGCGCGTCATGAGGAAGCCGCCCGTCAACAATGCTGTTGCCAGAAGCACATATACGATGGCAGGATGGTTGAAGCAGGCAGTCAATATGCGTTTATAGAACTGCTGCAACCATGTGAAGAACTTATTCTGTGCACGCTCGAAAGCTGTCCATTCGTTAGACCTGCGTGGTTTGATAAAGCGATAAGAGAGGTACGGAGTAACCCACGAGGCATAGAAGATACTGGCACCCAAAGCAAAGAGAACCGCCCATGGGAAAAGTTGGACAAACTCGCCCAACGGACCGGTGATGATGCGCGTCATGGGGAAGAACATACCGCTGATGGCACACGTAGCCAGCGACATAGGCACAAACAGCATACTCGTACTAACTATAGCAGAATACCATCGTGAATGGCCGCGCTCAAGGATATTAGTATATCCGTCAATGACGATAACCGAGTCGTCCACTATCATTCCTAACACGAAGATCAAAGCTGCCAGCGTCACTGTATTCAGTTCGATTCCGGTCAGATACATCATGCCGACGCAGATAGCTGTGCATACCGGAACACCCGTAGAAGCGACCAATGCCGTACGCAATGGGAAGAGCAACAGCATAACGGCAATAACTACCAAAATGGAGATAATTATGTCGCGAAGAAACGATATAACCGAATCATTAACTACCTTCGGCTGGTCTGTGATACGATGAAAGTGTATATCGGGAGGCAATTGAGTGGCTGCATCAGCCAGCACTTTGTCCACACTAAAACCGAACGCAACGATGTTATTGCCCGGTACCATTTCCATATTGATGATGAGGCATGCTGCATCGTCAAACTCAACATACTTGTTGGTCTCCTGGTAGCGGCGTTCGATAGTAGCTATATCTTTGAGACGCACCGTAGCACCCGTGATAGGGTCAGCCCAAATGATCTGCTCCTGAATCTCGTATTCGGACAGATAGGGAATAACCACTTGGAAGGCGTTTTGCCCGGCACCCGTTCCGCCCATGGTACGCAGACCTTGCAGCGCCAATTGTGCTTGGAGCACCGTTTCGCTGATGCCGTAAGCCGACAGACGCTCGGGATCGATAGTGATGGCTATCTCTTCGGACTGACGGCCGAGAATACGCAGTTTGCCCATCTCGGGAATAGTGCGCAGGTGGCGACATATCTGCTGCGCATATTGCTCCAACTCGCGTGGACTGCGTTCGGGGCTCTCGACAGCTAACAGCAACGATGATGTATTGCCGAAATCGTCCACTACAACCGTTTGCAGCACGCCGGTAGGCAATGTGGTCTTTTGCAGCAACGGCAGGCCCGCACGTATACGCGTCCATGCGCCTGCATTGTCGCGCTCAGTCTCGCGTATCATAGTATAGATATACACAATGCCATCCTCCGTGACGCTGTAGGTATGCGCTTTGTCCACCTCCTCAAACGAGTTGATATATTCCTCCAGCGGAATAGTAACCTGTTGCTCTACTTCTGCGGCCGTAGCACCAGGATAAATAGCAGCCACGATACCTTGACGGATAGTGAACTGAGGAAACTCGTCTTTGTTGAGCCGAGGCAGCGACCATATACCGAAGATCATAAGCAGCATAAAGCAGGCCAACACGAGGCCATGTTGACGCATTGCTTTCTCTATGTGCTTACGTGTGTTCATTGCGTGATGCGACAGCCTTGATAGAGTTTCTGGAATCCGTCAGTTATGAGTGTGTCGCCCGGTTGCAAACCTTCGGTCACTAATATACCATTAGCCAGATAGCCTCCGACGCAGATAGACACACGTTCGGCTTTGCCGTTACGCGCTACCCACACGGAAGGTGACTGGCGCTGCAGATGAACACATTGAGCGGGAATAACGATAGGCGAATGGTCGTTAGCAATAGACAAACGGACCTTGCACACCATGCCCGGACGCAGATTATTGCGACCGTCAACCACGGCTTTCACCTCGTATGTGTGGGCTAATTGATTTGCTTTCAGACTCTTGTCCGTCACGCGGCAAGGTAGTACGGCATTAGCGGCCAAGCACTCTACTTCGCCTTTCTGACCGATAGCGATAGATCCTATTTCCGCTTCGGGAACAGTAAACCGTACGGTAAACGCAGACATGTCCAACAGAGTTAGCACACGTACTCCGGGTAACAAAGTTTGACCGACTTGCACATCCAGTCCATTGATTAAGCCAGACGTAGGCGCTATCAGCTCGCACTCGTTCACCTGTTGACGCGCAGCATCGCACATAGCTACGGCCTGATTAAGACGTGTCTCTATCTCTACCATTTGCTGGTCGGTGACAGCGCCTTTGCTGTACACCTGTTTGACGCGTTCGTAGCCGTCCTGTGCCTGACGCAATGTGGCTTCGGCCGAGCGCAACGCATTGACGGCCTGTGTGCTGTCTACACGAAGAAGCACTTGACCCTTGCTAACCCGTTCGCCGTCATGACAATTGATAGCCAAAACACGGCCGCCTGTCTGCATGCTGAGCGGCGTTTCCGAGCGGGCCTCTATCGTACCGACATAGCGTACAGATGACTGCACGCTCTGCGTTCCTACCACGTGCGTCTGCACCGCAATAGGAGGCACTTCGGCCTGTTTGTGCTTGATAGGCGATGAGCAGCCGTAGAGACCGAACGCCATGACACAAGCCGAGAGATAGATTAATTCTTTTTGCATAGCACAGTCAGGTTTTCTGCTTTCACTTCATCGCTATAATAATTGAGCGAGATGATCAGCGTGTTTTCATAGAAGGTTCCTTCGCCGGACGCCGAGATATGATGATCTTGCGTTCGGATAGTAATATCGCGTTCGTACTCCGCGAGTGTCAACGATTGGCCGTGAATCTCGGCTTGCGTAGTATAGGCGGGACCATTCATGGCGTTGAATGTCACCATGGCCGTTGTGGAATCGAGACGTATCAATTCCATCGCACCCATCTCGTCCGACAGAGTGACAGTATCTTTTTCCTCTTCACCAAGAAGGTTAGTACCGGTGACGATAGCCGAACCGCTTATCTTGTAGGAATACGTACCAGCAACCTGTTTCACCTGGTCTTGACAGGCGGTCATGACTACCCCGGCTAAGGCGAGCAGTCCTATTAGAATGTGTTTTTTCATCTTTCTATGATTGTTAAAGGATACCTCTATAAATTTAGTTTAAAGTTTATTTTCTGCGAAATATTTCCATAGCGGTGCTGCATGCAATGCCTGAATAATCTCGCCGTCCTGCAACATCTCCAGCACCTGCTGTTGGGACATTACGTCCACATGTATATCTTCGGTTTTCTCCTGATGTTGTTCGCGGCGTTTCTCCACACCCGTAGCCAGGAAGGTGTAACAAAGGTTATTGTGGTTGGTCGGATTTGGCGAGAGGGTCATATAGAGTAGCCACTCTCCCCCTTCATACCCGGTTTCTTCGCTCAGTTCGCGTTGCGCGGCCTGCAATGGTGTCTCGCCAGGGTCTATCACGCCTGCCACCAGTTCGTAGTGCGTCTCGCCTATGCCGTGGCGGTACTGGTCCTCCATGACCATCTGTCCGTCCTTGGTGATAGCGATGACATTGATCCAGTCAGGAAACTCAAAGATGAACCATGTAGGTATCTGTGCACCCGACGGCAACTCTACGCATTCTTGGCGTACCGAGAGCCACGGACCGATATGCAGTATATTTTCACTCTTCAAGACCTTCCAAGGTCTATTCTCTAATTTTGGATACATTCTTTACTAATTGTTCGCCATTTAACTGATAAATAAATAACGCGTGCGATGAGGTGTGCGAAGTAAGCGATATATAAGGCCTGCACGCCTACAAAACGATATGTTGCAACGTAGGCTAATACAAAGGCTAATGCAGCCCATATCATGGCGTTACGAATAGCAACTCCTGCCGTAGCACCTACATATACGCCGTCCCACATGAATGCCAAGGTCGAGACGATAGGCATCGCTATCAGCCAGCCCAGATACGGTTGCGCGGCACTCAGCACATCGCTTTTGTTAGTCAGCAGGCCGATACATTCCATGCCCCATATAGCATAAATAGCGGTAAACAAGAGTCCGACGCCGATACTCCAATTGAAGAGCAAACGAACCAAGTTCGTTAATCTTTCGTTGCGCGTCTTCTCGCCGATAGCACGCCCCACTAACGCCTCGCCGGCGTAAGCAAACCCGTCCACGAAATAAGAGAAGAACATGAACAGTTTCATCAGTATACTGCTGACTGCCAGTTGCGTATCGCCGTAGTGGCCCGCTAACGATGTAAAACCGACATAAACGACCATGAAACACAACGAACGGACAAATAGGTTTCCGTTCAAGCGAACCAGCCTGCCCCATTCATGCTGATGCGCCTTCTTGGGACGCCCTGCTATCAAAGCTATTTCGCGGTAACGGCTGAACAGTATTATTTGCGCCAGCAGGAACCCGCTATACTGCGCAATCAGCGTGCCCCACGCTACTCCCTCAAAGCCCAAATCGGCAGTAACGGCCAACAGATAACTGGCAACCATATTGACGACATTAACCAGTATATCCACAGCCATCGGACTGCGTGTGTCCTGCATGCCGATGAACCAACCTTTGAAGGCCATTAGACTAAGCGTTGCCGGTGCTGCCCATATACGGATGAAGAAATAGTGGCGCGCCACATTCTCCACTTCTGCAGAACAAGGCACTAGCGCCAGCACAGCCTCAACAAACAGCCATTGCATGGCCCAAATGGCCAAACTGGCCGCAAGTGCTATGATCATGCTTTGACGCAACAGCATAACGCACTCTCTGCGTTGGCCGGCACCGTAGGCCTGGGCCGTCAAACCGCTGGTCCCCACGCGCAAGAAACCGAAGTTCCAGTATAGCAGGTCAAAGAGCATCGTGCCTATGGCTATACCGCCGATGGCACTAATATCACTGATGTGACCCACGATAGCCGTGTCCACCAGACCCACAAGAGGTATGGTGATATTCGCCAATATACTCGGC
>JAEEHO010000122.1 GCA_016280845.1 Paludibacteraceae bacterium
CCCGATGGCCGCGTGCTGACTATGCAAGCCGAGAAAGTGCAGGCCGACCCGTCAATTTACGACACCATTTTTGAGGTTAACGGCCGGTCTGTCGGCTATTACGTCTACACCGCCTTTACCACCGGACGCACCTACCAGGCATCAATGGACGCCGTGTTCGACCGCTTCAAGGCTGCCGGAGTGAAAGACCTCATTCTTGACTTGCGCTACAACGGCGGCGGCGATGTTGAGACTGCCCGCCATCTGGCTTCAGCCATAGCACCTGCCCAAACAATAGACAATCAGGAAATATTGAGTACCAATATATATAACGATTTGCTAACCACCGTTTTCGCTCAAGAGGGCAGTGAGGACGACTTTAAGGTACGCTTTGAGAAAAACAGCCATAATGCCGATATGGAGAACCTCTACGTGCTTTGCGCTGAAGGCACCGCTTCGGCCAGCGAGATGGTAACTATCGGCCTGATGCCTTATATGAACGTGACCCTTGTTGGCGACACCACCTACGGAAAATATACCGGAATGTTTGTTTTCGACAGCTCTATTGACGACGAGCTCAAGGATTTGAAAAACTGGGCGCTTCTGCCTGTATGTATGAAGTACGCCAATGCCAACGGATTTACTGATTTTGTCGATGGCCTGATTCCTGACTATCTGGTTGAGGACGACCTGATTAATGCATATCAGTTTGGCGATGTCAACGATCCGGCATTAGCAGCGGCTCTCGATATTATCGGCGGACAGCCGCTCACTGCCAAAGCCGCCCGAATCAGACCATTCAAATATGCTGGTCGCAACCGCTCTGTTGTGGGTAATAACCTGATTGTCAGACCACAAAAGAATAGAAATTGATAAATTGGTGAGCCATACGGCTGTCGCATAATGAGATGCCGCGGTTGCCTGACAACACAGGCATTACCGCTCTTGGTTTAGATTGTTTATAGGATTAGAGATAAAGGCGTACAATAAGCAAATTTGCAATGAACCCCGGTCACAGGCCACCGCCTGTTGTCTTTAGTTTTTGTAACCAGTTGTTAGTTGTTTATGATCTGAAAAATGAAACACGCCCAACCGCTGAACCTTATATTCACGCTGCTGCTGGCAGTGTTGCTGCCGTATGCTGCTTTATCTCAGGGAGGAGTCTCCGAAGGCGAAAATTTTGTTGAACCCAACCAAGCCGAAATCGACAGCCTGCTCAGCATCACCCACCCCGAGGAGCTGCTCACCACCAACAACCCCGACTCTCTCTACCGCGAAATAACGTGGAATTACGGTCGTATAGCATATCTCACGTGCAATAACGACACTTGCTTGAAATATGCCTTCCTCTCAAACGAGTACTGTAAAGAATCGAATCCAAATTATGAGCGTCGTTTGGCTGCTAATTATACCTACATCGCCTTTGCATATTACTGTAAGGACGAGTCGCGCAAGGCGCTGGAGTATCGTTTTAAGGCGGCCGAACAGTACAATAAGTTGTCCGAAAAAAGGGAAGAATCACTGCAATTTGTCTATATTGCCGACTGCTACGATGATTTGAACATCAGAGACAGCGTTTTCTACTACTACAACAAGGCAATAAGCTATTTTACCGAAACGAACGACACGGTATATCTGATAAGGTCATACAACAGATTGGGGAATGTGTACTATCATATGGATTTATTCGACAACGCCCTGAAGAATTATCAGAAATCGCTTGACTACGCCATACTGCTAAATGACACTTCGCGAATGGTAACCGGTTATAATAAGGTTGGGAAAACCCAGTATCAGATATCCGATACGCTTATCGGCTCCGCCATTGAGAATCTTTCACGCTCAGTTCGTTTAAGCGAGGCCTTAAACTCAAAAAAATATAGTGATATTTGTAATAAGTATGAAGGTTATAGCAATCTTGCCAAGGCATATATCAAGGCGGCAAGGCTGACAGGCATATCCGCTTACGCCGACAGCTGCCTTATGTGCCTTAAAAGGGTAGGAAACTATTATCAGTCAATCGCCGAATACCATAATTATGTGGTCGATTATGGCTATACGTATGTTGAGTATCTGATGTTTTACAAGAGATACAACGATGCGCTTGCCGAACTGCTTAAGGTAGAGAAATACATAACCGATGGCGGCCTAACATACGCATTGAGCGAATACCATCAAAAATTGTACGAGGTCTATTCCCTGCTTGGTGACTACCGCAACGCGTTGAAGAATCACGAGAAATATATGGAGTACAAAATGGCGTTTGTGAACGACAGCACACTGAACACAATAAAAGACGCCGAGGTGGAGCGCACGCATATGTTAGACTCCGTCAACCACCACTACGAAACGCTCCGCATTGAGGCCGAGCACCAGAACGAGATGCAGCATACACGGATACGGACACGCGTAATAACAATTGTCGCTATTTTGATAATACTCATAGGCGTCATCATGTTCTTCTTCTACAAGGCAACCAAAGAGAACGAGGAGAACAAGCTGCGCAACAAGGCGCTGGAAACAGAGCGCTCGCTGCTGCGCACGCAGATGAACCCGCACTTCATCTTCAACGCGCTCAACTCGG
>JAEEHO010000012.1 GCA_016280845.1 Paludibacteraceae bacterium
CAAAAGGCAGTTCCGGGCGGATCTACCTTTAATAGCATCGTATCGCTCGGTCGTGCGGGTATCGATTGTGCTATGGTGACCGAAGCAGGCGATGACCACGTGGGCGACCTTATTTGTCAGTTCTTGCGCAACAACGGTGTTACTACGGACTATGTGTGCCGCCATGCCGGCACCAAATCACACCTCTCGTTGGCATTCCTCGACGAAAACAACGATGCACAATATACGTTCTACAAGGATCATGCGTCTGTTGCGATGAATGGTGTGCTGCCGGATATTACGGCAGAGGACATAGTACTATTCGGTTCGTTCTTTGCCATCAATCCCGCCATACGCACGGTGGTTGAACCCTTGCTCCGAAGAGCACGAGAAGCCGGTGCATGGTTATACTACGACATCAATTTTCGCAAGACGCACATAGCCGATCTGCCCGATGTGATGAGTAACATAGAGGAGAACATGCAGATGACGGATATCGTACGCGGCTCGACCGAAGACTTCCTCTATCTCTACGGTACTCATGACGGACAGGCTGTCTATGAGCACGTTAAGCCGATGTGCCGGACACCCATCCTGACCGACGGAGCACGATCCATACGCGTTTATACACCCGACGGCTGCCAGACATATCCCGTCCAACAGATAGAGACCGTCAGCACCGTAGGCGCTGGCGACAATTTCAATGCCGGATATATATACGCCATATTGCAGGGAATCAATAATCAAGCAGAACGAATAGCTATGGCTCAGCGTTGGAGCCAAGATGTATGTCGCCAAATGAGCAATAACATCAGCGATACACTGGTGGCAGAACTGACTGCAGAACGCAGATAACTGAGAAACAAACAATTATGAAGATATCATTCACCACACTGGGTTGCAAGCTCAATTTCGCGGAGAGTAGTGCGTTGGGCAAAGCGCTTCTGGAGCGCGGACACGAACGCGCCAAAAAAGGCGAAGAAGCAGATATATGCATCATCAACACATGCTCCGTCACCGACGCTGCCGATCACAAAGACCGACAGATGATACACCGTATCCGTCGCCAAAATCCAAACGCTATACTCATCGTCACCGGTTGCTATGCGCAACTTAAGCCCGATGAAATCGCACATATTGAGGGTGTGGACTACGTGCTTGGACAGAATGAGAAATTCCAGATTGCCAAGCTGATAGAGAGGATTGAGCAGTCAGGTGCTTCCGAGCACTCCGGAACATGCAATCAGCAGTTAGCCGTTGTTGACACATCAGCAATACGCGAGATAGATGATTTCTATGGCGCATACAGCAAGGATGACCGCACGCGTTGTTTTCTGAAAGTGCAAGACGGTTGCAACTATTTCTGCAGTTACTGCACTATCCCACTCGCTCGCGGCAAAAGCCGCAATCCGTCTATCGCGGAAGTGGTGAAACAAGCCAAAGAAGCCTTGCGCGGCGGAGCCAAAGAGATAGTGCTGACCGGCGTAAACATAGGCGATTTCGGCCGCTCGACGGGAGAGAAATTTATCGATTTGGTACGTGCGTTGGATGATATAGAAGGCACCTTCCGCATAAGGATATCCAGTTGCGAGCCGAACCTGCTCTCCGATGAGATTATTGATTTTGTGGCACATAGCCGTCATTTTGCGCCGCACTTCCATATACCTCTGCAGAGCGGCAGCAACGAGGTGCTGAAGATCATGGGTCGTCGCTACACGCGCGAACTATTTGCCGAACGCGTCAGTCATATCAAGTCTGTGATGCCCAATGCCTTTATCGGCGTGGATTGCATGGTAGGTGTGCGTGGCGAGACAGAACAGTGTTGGGCCGATTACATCGATTTCATCGAGAGTTTGCCGGTTTCACAACTACACGTTTTCACCTACTCCGAGCGCGCCAACACACGCATGTTGGAGATGAATCTGGTAGTTGTGCCGCAAAAGGAGCGCGAACGCCGAAGCCGCCAGTTGCACGAAGTAAGCGCACGCAAGACCGAGCAGTTCTACCGCGAGCACGAGGGCGAAAAGGCTACTGTGCTATGGGAAAGCGCACAGAAGGCAGCAGACAACGGAGAAAAATTGATGTACGGATTCACAGAGAATTACATCAAAGTATCCTGCCAGTACAACAAGCAGAAAATCAATACGTTCGAAGACGTGATTATACGCTTTTAGAAGTCCTTAGGCTTGCGTCCGCAGAGCAACAAGAACGGGCAATAGCGTGAGCAATCCTCGTTTTGAGTCTGCTGCGGATAGTCGGTAGCAGTAAGTATCTCCTCGATTTTATGCTTAAGGAGTGTTAGGAAATCTTCTTTAATGTCAGTAAAGTTGCTGACAACGGCATCCTCTATCTTCAATTGTGTTTCTTCGCTTTTCAGCGGTTTTCTGCAGAAATAGAGATTCGGAGCAATTCGTTTGCCCGGCAATTCGTTTTCTACGGCCGCACAATAGATAAGCGTCTGCAATACGTATTTTTTTTCTTCATCGTTGGTCAGTTCGTCCCAGTTGGACTTCATCTTTTTCTCATTATACGTACCTGACTTATAGTCCACGACGCGTATCCGGGCATTGTCACCTCGGCCAATGATATCCAGACGATCGATGATGCC
>JAEEHO010000123.1 GCA_016280845.1 Paludibacteraceae bacterium
AGTTGGAGTTCGAGAGTGGTGGCTTTCTTTTCCTTCTACACAAAGAACCAGAATCTTCCATTCTCCAACTCCAACTAATCTCTCCAACTATAACATCAAGTTCGAGTCTCTAGTTGGAGTTCGAGAGTGGTGGCTTTCTTTTCCTTCTACACAAAGAACCTGAATCTTCCTTTCTCCAACTCCAACTAATCTCTCCAACTAATCACCAAGTTCGAGTCTCGAGTTGGAGTTCGAGAGTGGTGGTTTTCTTTTCCTTCTACACAAAGAACCAGAATCTTCCATTCTCCAACTCCAACTAATCTCTCCAACTATACATCAAGTTCGAGTCTCGAGTTGGAGTTCGAGAGCGGTGGCTTTCTTTTCCTTCTACACAAAGAACCAGAATCTTCCATATCAAACGCCTTGTGGTGGCGACCGAAGATGAGCGCCGTCAACGGAATCTTCTTGCCATTCCTGTCCTCGATGAAATCTCCGCCGCGCCCTTCCTTGATTGCAAACTCCTTGACCAAACCAACCTTCGAATCTTTTAGCCGTGCAGAACGTGTAGAAAGAACCTCTTCCTCTCTACGACTACAACTTCCACCTACAACTTCTCCTTCGTTCTACTGTCACATTTACCTTCCATCCTTATTGCAACTTGAAGTAATCGCGGATTGTTGCGAGCAACGTCTCAGCCGGCAATTCCTGCAACCCAAACGCCCTCAGCCGAGCCTCAATATTGGGCCATTCAGGATTCTCCGGCGAGTACATTTCTATAAACTTACGTATATCAGCCCTCACAGAAGACGGCAGGCTACCCGCATATTCGCCACGCAAGAGATAGGCCAAATGAAAGACGTCGTTGCGGTGCTTGGTCAGGTCGTGTTCAGAAACAAAACGTCCCGCATCTTTCTCCGCAAGCAGATTCAAATGCGCCTTGGCTTTAAGCAAGATGAGCACATCTGGCCCTACCGTCGGCAGCCCTTCCGCAGAAATGCGCTGCTGCGACTGGACGATCCCATAGTAGTCCTTGTGCATAAGAATTGCGGAAAGGCTGTATGTCTCGTCCTCTGGAGCGAGATGGACGACAACTATGTCATCAGGAACCTCTACGTCTGGCGACCCCGTAAGCAGCTCTAACTTCTTAGGATACTCGGCACCTGCCTCCGGCTTCTCAAATCGGAACAGCAGCGACGAATTGTCATCCTCGCGTCTCAACAACCTGTATCCGCCCTGCCTTATGAACCGCCAGAACTTTCCGAAGAAATCCGCCGTCTTCGATTCGAGGATAAGAACCATGTCAATGTCTTGCGTACTCCTGTAGCGCACATCTGACTCAGCGCACCACTGCGAACAGGCGCATCCGCCAATGACGGCGAATGACGCCTTGCAGTCTGCAAAGAAATCCAGGAACTTCTCAAGCCCTCTTACTGCCATTTCATATCCTCCAGCAATCCCTCCTCAGCATCTTTCACCCTTGGATCATCGTCGTCGCGCAGGGACAAATACAGCGAAAGTCGGTCAACATGGACATCGCCGCAGATTTTCGGGTCATAATGCCATACCTGAAGGACGCTTTTCGCCTCGTCCTCGTATCGAGGCCTTTCATAGACCCCCGCACCCTTGAGATCGGACGCGCAACACGCATACACAGTCAATGGATCGGGCGCGACCATGGACAATTCCGACAAGGCCGTCATCCCCGCGACGCAGAAATCCGGCGTCGACTTCGCATTCGGAAGGATTTTCTGGACAGGCGACTTAAACTTGGGCAACGCCGCATTCCACAGCTCCAATCCCCTGCACTTGAAATGAATGCGCTTTGGCCAGCCCTCGACTTCACATAGCCCAAGTTCCACTATTTCCGACATCACATTGGAAAGAGTCA
Organism: Paludibacteraceae bacterium; assembly: GCA_016280845.1. Taxonomy (GTDB): domain Bacteria; phylum Bacteroidota; class Bacteroidia; order Bacteroidales; family Paludibacteraceae; genus Colicola. Next base: position 1,868 of record JAEEHO010000123.1, read on the forward strand.
TCTGGGTATAATGCAGGGCCGCCGCCATTTCCTTAGACGTCTTCCCCTCGACATCGCCCTTCACCAACTGGCGTATTATCAAAGCCTGCGATGCGGGCCGCATCTCCCTGCGGCTCTCGACAATCTTCACTCCGCGCTCATGCAAATCAAGGTATGGCGGCAAGAACAGTTGCAGCATCGGGACTACGAACGGCACGGAGTTCCTTATCAACGCATTACGCTTGGCCAACGCAAGTCTTCCATACACAAACACAACTGGCATCCCAAATTCCGACTGGAGACGCACCGCCATCTTTGCATATTCAGAAGGAGACTGCTCGTCATCCGACACAAATGCAAACAGCAACTTCTTCCCCAAAATGCTGCCGCAAAAGTACTTGTATCGCCTGAGAAAAAGGGGCAGTTTTACACTAAGCGACTCTACACGAAATGCGCCGTCCAGCACATCTCGCACATATCGCACAAGCTTTTCCGCTATTTCAACTTTAAACATCGCGTCAAATTATAAACTACACCCATTTAAAAGTCAATACTGAATTTATAAATCCTATTCATTTCCGTGTATTCTGCGTATTCCGTGGTTTTAACCACAAAAACCACGGAGCTCACAGAAAGTATATAAATTATACCCCCAATACAAAACTGCTACGGCTTGTAGCAGAATCCAAAATGCTCACTCGGCACATCCTTTCGTGTACTTCGTGTATTTCGTGGTTTCACCCTTCTCCACCTCTACGCGCCCAGGCCACTTCTCAGCCCACGCACTCACCTCTCACTCCTTCACATTCTGCACGAGCATGATCATTTTGCCGCGGGAGCTGCGGATGAACTCGCCGTCAGACTTGACGGCCTTGCATCGGACCTCGAACCCCTTGAGCCTGTCGGACAACGATGCTCCAAGCTCGCGGCAGATTTCATCCCCGCGAAAGCCCTTTTTCGGAAGAACCTTGACTTCAATCTTCCCGTACTCATTCTGCTCAATCTGGTAAAACACAATCTTCTGCTGGATGCCGTCGTGCAAGTTGATCGCCGACGTCGGAATCTTATCACCTTTGCTCCTGTAAACGAAATCCTTCCCCCATCTACCCTGCAACCTATCAATGACTAGCACCTGAACCTCAGCCCCATCTTCTCTAATCCTATTCAGCGTCTGGATTCTTCCATGGTCACCCGTTCGATAGTTAACAAGCGGCATGGCTCTATTCACAAATGTTGTGCCGATTATCTCACCAACTCCACTTTCATCCGGATTCAACACCCACGGATAGCCATACGATGAGAAATTCACAAACTGTCCTGATGCGTCCGCATCGTATGCCAGCGCCACCTTCTCCGTCTGCCCATACCACGAAATCACTCTTGCGCCAAAGAACTCTGCCATCTCATGCTTAAGATCAGCACTAGCGCCCTCGCTACCCAGGAATATCAGCTTAACCGGGAAAGACGCGCCCCTCGCCTTCAAGCGCTCCATGAAAAGGCTAATCAAAGATGGATACCCATGCAAACAGCCCACCCTGTGCCGCCTTATCGTTCCAAGAAACTTTCCAAAGTTCGCATCGTTCAACTGAAACGGATCTACGCTCAGCTCGTTGTAAATCGGATCGAACCGAACCAACTCCCCTTCGCGGAGATGGTAGCCCCTGAATGTCAGCTTTAAATCGAACCTGCGAAGGTAGCGCACCCCACCACTATTCCATATCCTGTGCATATGTCGCCATTCTACACCATAGCTCGAATTGCACAGGCAAATGCTCGTGGGATTGCGTCCGCTGCCGCCAGTCGTTGTCCAATATGAATTGCGCCCATTAGCCTCGTCACTCGTGAACCGCGCCGGATTCGCCGCGAGTTCCTCGCTTGAGACTACCGGCAGTGTTCTGACTAATGCCGCGGCATCATCTGCCCGAATTCTTTCGGGAATGTTTTCACATCCCCATTCCGTATGCGCACGCGCATACTCCAAAGCATTCTTCAAGTTAACCCCATGCAATCTCGCATCAACGCTTGGATTACATGTCCTATAACTCTTGCCAAACAACAACCCATCTGGCACAAGGCGCACCCCTGCCGTCATCCAGGGTGGAAGCGCACGATATAGGTTCTTAATCTTCTGCAAAACAGCCATATATACTACTTTCCGAAGGCTGAAGCAACCCTAAACAACAAGGTCTGCGGCAGAACTTGCCAAACAAGAAACTTTGGCAACGTCTTGATGAAATTCTTCTTCAATCTAATTCGCCAGCTTGCTGTATTCTTTTTCACATTGAACGGGCCAACCGCTTTCGCCCATTTCCAAGTGCTCCAACTTTTCAATGGTTCACTGATTTCTTCAATCAAACCGGAGAAATCCTGTCCTGCAGAAATGCTACCATCATCTTCATAATGATGAAATCTCTCGACAATACGCCCTTCGTCAATATCGACCATCAAACCATCATGAGCACCCTTATAGAGTCTACTCTCGGGGTGCGGAAAGAAGAAGTTGCCTAAAGAATAATAAATCGGCTTACCCTTGTAATACTCCCTGCCTTGAAAAACATGACTATGACTTCCAAACACTCCATCCGCACCAGCGTCGATCCACCGCCTCGCTAACTTCCGCTGTCTAGGTGACGGCCACCTCGTATACTCCCCTTCTTTCCCCCAATGCGGATAAACATACACCGCGTCAAATATGCCGCGAATCCCTGCTATCAGGGTTTCGACGTTTTCCTCCCTGAATATCTTCTCTCCCCTGCTTCTGCAAGGTTCAAGCGACCCGATTACTGCAATTCGCCTCCCGCCATCTTCCAACGTTGCATACGGCTTATCCACCGTTCCGAAGAACTGAACACCCTGGCATTGTTCAGCGAGTCGCTGTCGCATATCAACAAATGCGCTATCTCCGGCATCATAGACATGGTTGTTTGCAAGCGACAACGCGGCAAATCCGCCGCACACCACGTTTTCAATACATTCAATCGGCAATACGCTCGTGTACGCCTTGTCGCTAGCAAGCTCTCCATCGGCAAGTACGCACTCTAGATTGCCAACACAACAACCATTAAGTGAAAGACATGGACGCTCCTTCGGCATCCAATCTCCTGCAAGCCTCATGCCCGATCCTTCAGAAGATGATTCACAGATTTATCATAACAATACTGCACGCACCAGCCCACAACAATCGACAACGGAACTAGTACAAAATAGATTACGCATATCCGAAGGCAACCGTCCGGCAGCTGCATTAACTTCAGCAAACCAAACACTTGCCTATGAAACAGATAGGCACAAAACGAAGAGTATGCCAACACTTCCAATGGTTTTCTAAGGCAGCTGGCGAATGAAAGCGAGCAGGAGAATGCCACAACAACAAAAGTCCTTGCGGGTCGCAGCAGTATCTCAATATTGTCAATTACACCAGAGAGTCTTATCACACCATACACACCTCCCAAAACCAACGAAGCCAGGAAAATCGTTTTCTCGCTAAATATGCTCGCCACAACTCCAAGCGCAAAAAACGGGAAATAGTATATCATCCTCGTTTCCCATTTGAAGAAATACACCCCTGCAGCCAACAGCAATTCAACACCGATACAGAAGAGTATCCTGCTCTTGCTTGTCTTGAACCTAATGATCAATGGAAATACATAGTAAAACACAATCAATACAGACACAAACCATAATGTGAGCAGATTTCTTGCGCTCCCATTCTCACCTATCCCGGGAACAAAATTGTTAAGTCCCAATAAAGCAAGAGGCTTGATATACCAACTTGAGGCGGGCTGAAATGTAACCAGCGCAAGTGCATATAACGGTAAAATCCTAACCAGCCTTTTTTGATAGAACCTTGCGGCGTCCGACCAAGCATGAATCTTGGCTCTCATAGCAAGCAAATAGCCTGAGATGAAAAACATCGTCGCCATTGCGCCGACAATATATCCCCACGCGGGGAAATGATTGTCGATTGCATCCCTGAGAACGGCCGAATATTGCCCCGCATGAACTATGGCGATAACATAAAATACCGGAATGACACGCAAGGCATCAAACATCACACTTCTTTGCATAGATTTAGATTCGCGCCTCAAAGCCATTGAACGAAATAGTATCTTTCTGAAAATATGCGCTCCCCATAACCATTATGAACGAAAACCTCACGAACGAAAACTACTACTAACCGCGTCGTACACTTCAGCCGTTTTAGATGCCGCAATCTCCCAGCTAAAACTTTTTGCCCGCGCCTTACCTCGCTTCACCATCTCCTCTCTGCAACTTCGATCGTATATCATCCGATCAATACACCTGCACATGCCATTTGCATCTCCATCATCAAAGTACAATGCAGCATCGGCGCCTATCTCCGGAAAGCAACTACACTTCGAAAGGACAACAGGACATCCTGCATTAAAAGCATCAATAATAGGGATACCAAAACCTTCTCGCTTTGATGGATAAACAAATACCTCTGCATTTCTGTAAAGCCCATACATATGCTCATTCGGTATAAACTGCGAAGTCACTTGATCCATGATGCCCTCACCACGCAGCAAGTCACTTTCTTCGTCTGTAAACGGCTTACCCGTACATACAAGCGACAAATCAGTATGGCGCCTCAGATATGGAGCTATCGCCTTTATAAAGAATAAGAAATTTTTATATCCATCTCTCATGCCAACATATAGTATGTACTTTCTCCCAGCAAATATATTCGTTTCATCATAACTTGGCCATTCGGTACAGCCATGATAAATCACCGATATCTTGTCTGAGGGCACTCCATATGACGATATCAATGCATTTTTTGTGTATTGCGAAATCGCAATTATATGCGTGGCATCACTTAGCATTTTGGGTCGTGTACTCAATGCCTCTTTGTTACGAGTATAAACCTCATTAATGTCGTGAACAGTTATGATAATTGGTTTCTCACCCAACACAGAGCGCCATCCACTTCCATAATAGTGTGCACCTGTCAGATGAATAAGATCATAGTCCTTTTGCGCGACTTTCATCCTAAACAACCGCTCATTTTTCATTTCCATTGCAGGCAGAAATCCAGGAAGAACTTTGACTATCCACCGATATACCGTACTTTTAAACCGCCATTTGACCTTGCCGCCAAATTTCTTGAAGTTAAATTTAGCCATGGGGAAGTTAAACGGCGGCTTCGCCATTTCGGGGTTATTTGTCTCCGCAATCGCAACATCAACTTTGACTCGATCGCCAAGATGTCTTAGGAGCTCAATTAAATAACACGCCACTCCACTATATGGCGCATCAAAGCCTTTGGCATCATAAAGAACCTTCATTAAAGGCACCTTTCATTTGGGTATCTATCTTTGCCGTGCAGAATCTTCTATTGCTTCACAAAAATTGTCTATCATTGACTGCATAGTATAGCACGTGAAAACTTTCGTTCTCCCATGCTCACCCATCTTATATCTCGCTCCTTCATTGGACAAGCATTTCTTCACCGCTTGCGCCAGCGACTCGGTGTCAAACTCCTTGAACATTAATCCCGTCGCGCCATTCTCAAAGACCTCAACCTCGGTGCTATTATGTGTATCGTTTAGAATTCCCGGAAGCCCATAAGCAAGTGCATGAAGTATGCCCAATCCTACTGGACCTGGATAGACATACAACTTAGCCGTCAAGAACCATGGGGCCATTTCATGTTGGTCATACATGGGGCCAAGCCACATTATTTTCTTTGCAACGCCAATCTCATCGGCCAATCGCATCAGGTCATCTTTTAAAGGGCCCTCGCCTATAATTGCGAGAATAACATCTTGTGGCATAGATGACTCTGCCATCGCCCTTATCGCTTCATGCAAACGAACTTTCTCAGTAAGGCGAGAACACGCAAGGAGCAGAGATTTTCCATCAACCATTTTCTCCTTCTGGAATTCTTCTAACCGCTCCTTTGTCCAATAGGAAATCTCCCTTTGGATAGGTTCTAGGTCTATGGCATTCCCAACGGCAAATGCATTGGGCGAGCCTGAATTTTTGTTCTTATACCACTCAACCCCAGATTTGTTATAAAACAGGATGCTTGTCGCAAGCCGCTTCATAACATATGTCCTAAGCCAAAGCGAGAGCCCTCGTTGATTTGGCATTTTGTGCAAGCCCCACCACACAACACCAATTCCACGTAACCTTGCACATAATGCAACCCAAAGGAAGGCCAATTTCCTGATATTGCCCTCAATTATAATCACATCACCCCGACGAAGTCCCTTCACAGAACACCCTTTCATCCAATAGAAAGGCCCTACTTTGATTTCATCATGATGATAGTCACATCTAACTCCATCTATAACTTGAGAAACAAAGTATCCGACCTTCCGTTCAGCAGCGATCAGCTCAACGCGCCCCGCATAGCGTCTACCAACGCCACGGAACAAGCCCACTCTATAATGGGGCACAAGTGGCTGAAATATACGAATGTTAAACAATCTATCACCCATGTGAAAACTCCATTATTTGATCTATGTTCTTTCCTATGAACCTAACTTTTTGAATTGCTCGAACCAACCAAGAAGCGTCCATCACTCTCCAACTGGCCCACATCAACCACCACATATTTGTCACAGACACAGGGAAAAGATAGCCGATTTGGCTTCTCCAACGCGCCGTCTCCGCCTTTCGTTTCTGCGTAGTGTCAGTCGACTGTTCACCAGCTGTCTTCGATTCATTATGGACACGGAACGCCCAGCAAATATGCCAGAGCCTCGTCTGCCGAATCCCTGCCATTGTAAGCTTTGCCCAATAGGCAGAGTCCATTGCATAGTGCAAACTCTCGTCAATCGGACCAATCCGTTCATATAAAGACTTCTTGAAAAATGTTGTCGGTCCAAAGACCGCGCTAAACGCTCTTTTGCCATTAAGAAAAGGCGGTTGCCAATGTGGGCCCCAGTTTACGGAAGTTATCTTCCCGGTCTCTGAATCAAACCCCAATTTATTTCCTGTCACCCATTCAGCGTTTGGCTTCCGAGCAACGAGCATTGCAAAAGCCTTTATTGTCCTTGGCAACAATAAATCGTCAGCATTCAACCAAGTTAGCCATTCGCCCTTCGCATGACTAAAACCTTTATTGAACGCAGCTGACTGTCCACCATCTTTCTCAGAGCACCACCAAGAGATTAGTTTTGGGCTATGGGTTGAGAATTGAGAGCCTTGACTTTGAGCGTTATCCCATTCTGAACGTGCCGTATTCGGAGGAAGATTACCGGCATACTTTCTGATTATCTCCACTGAATTGTCAGTCGATGCGGCATCGCATATGATTAATTCCACGTTATCGCCCATGTCCTGCGCAATAACGCTCTGGATTGCTTCATCCAGAAAGCGGCCATAGTTGTAGTTGGCGATTACGATAGTGAGAAGAGGGTTAGTCATATTTTCTGGCTTCCATTTCCATTTCATACGGCAACAGCATCCTACCTTCGCCAATAGCTTTGGCAAACAGCATACACACCATTAACAATGGAATCGCCGATCTCGAACTGATGGGATTGAAAAAAATGCTCCATAATGTCGCAGGTATAGTTAGCGCAAAATAACCGTACCATTGTGGGATAGAAGCCGAGTAGTATCGAATATGCCGGTACATGGAATACAGTATCCACAACCAAAACAACAATCCAGGCAATCCACACCATAGCCAAGCTGCCATTATGTGCGAATGTGAGGGGATTTGCATCCTATGGCCTAAGGATGCATACTGTGCCCGATAATAAACATATGCGGCTATTTCCTGGTCACTGCCATATGACCTAAGAAACTTCTCGGTATAACCCTTATAGTCTTCGGCTCTCGGGCCAAAACCTACTAATGGGCGATCAACGATGGCAGAGGCTGCAATAAAAAACTCCTTTCGCCCTGCCATGAGCAGATTAAGGAGTCCTTTCCCTCTGTCAGTTTGCACTTCATACTTGTGTCGAGCCTCTTCACCCAAATACCCATTTTCTGCCGCATATGAATAGATCAACTTGTAGCAAAACACAACCAGGACGCCAAAGATAATGAATACAACGAAATGTCTACCTATCCCTCGCATATGCGCCCTACTCTTCCTACCAATCAACATCATCGCACCTCCAAGCAAGACACAGAAAGATTGTGCTCGACCGCTAATGGTATTAAAAAGGGCAAAGGCAACAAACATAATTGGCGTACCGACCGAGTAAGCTAAAGGCGTCTTGAAATAGCTCAACATAATAGGAAGCTGTCCAAAAGAACGAAGTTTGCTAATCCAAAACAATGGGCCCGCTATTACTGTTCCTGAGTCTGCATTCGCAATGTACGCGAACCCAGACTCACCGGCCATAGCCTGCGGGTTAAACGCCCATATCGTGATAATTCCAGATATGGCAGAACCGACAAAGAACCATCCCAGTCCCATGAAGTTTTGACGAAGCACACAATAGAACACCACGAAAAACGCAATAAACCCATAATATACTGCGAACAACTTTACAGTGAAAGTATGAGGCGCCTTGTTGAACCACGCGCTAAACAACATGCCACACAAAAGCATCACCGTCATATATACAAATGATATAAGACCGTCCCTTCGCATATTTGAATACTGTTTTAAGAGCAACACCGGTGCTAAGGGGAATATCACCAACTCTGTAAACGATATCGTCCCCAAAAAATAAATCTTAGTTGCGCTTCCAAGGCCCAGAAGGAACATTAGAAACGCCGGCCAACCTTTACTGCGCATATTCAAACGCTTCCTTATCCGACTTTAAACTTAAATCCAAATAGATTTCTGACTACAGGAATCATTTTGATCTTTCGAACAATTCTTGTAAGTACAATCAGTACAAAGAAAGCAACTATGGGCGCAATAACATATCCAACCAGATTCACATACCAGTCCGCTACTGAAATGCCAAGCCGACCAAACACTACGCTTAAGAGCTTCCCTATTGCACGCTCAACCAGAATTGCCTGAAGAATGTAAATTGCGAGGGTTTCCGCTCCAGCTTCTACAATGGCAGACTTCACGAGTGGAGTTCGGCTAAGGTATCCCATAACTGCGCGAAACACAAAGTTCATGACATACACGCCTGCTATGGCTAGAACTGTCCTGTAGGCATACAAAATGACTGCGAACGAATCAGTTCGCCACGCTAAATCATTTAGCCGCCAAGGCGAATATGCCGCAGACCAGAAGCAAAGCCCAACGGCGAACACAATCACCATGGTGGCAAAACTGGTTTTCGTCAATCTAAAATCGAGATCTCTCAAACCGTACCCAACCACAAAAAAGGGGAACAGGTAAAACAAGTTCCATGGCATATGTATAAAATACAGCAAAACAACCAGAAACCAAAGGAAGACCAATTCCATGATTCGCACTGACTCTACCCTACACAAACGGGTTACCAATCTAACCGCAACACAAGCCATGGTACTTGACAATACGGCCCACAGGAAATAGTACATTCCGGACACAATATTCAGATGTCCACGCAACAAAGTCCAAATTACAATCGGGAATAAAAGCATTGTCAAACGATCAATGACAACACGCGACAAGTTCTTGCGGCCAAGACTTTTCTGACAAAAATACCCTGATATCACCATGAAGAATGGAAGATCAAATGTCCTGACAAATACATGCAACCAGACACTTTGATGAGGCAACCGACCACATAACGCATCAACAGCATGCCCATATACCACGCACCATATGAGCATCCCCTTTATGAAATCGATTTCTTGGTCTCTACCCCTAACCTGCGGCATGTCGTCCCTTTGATATCTCATTAAAATACCGCTCGCATGAATCGCCATCTACGTATTTATGGAATTTTCGGACCACTTCTTCGCGAGGCCGCATGGCATCATAATTTCCCTTTATCTTCTTGATCAATTCAAACAATTCATCCTCGGAATAGCAGAAATGCCCAATGCCTTCTTCTTTGATATCATAATAAACCCCTACATCATTATGTACAAAGTCATCATAGATGTAAAATACCATTGGCCGTCTCAGTAAGAGATAATCCATCCAAACACTCGAATAATCCGTTATCAATACGTCCGAATGATAGACAACTGTCATAGGATCAATTTGTGCTGCTGTTATGTCTTTGATGCAGGGTGACTCGTATGGAGAATAACCGTCCGGAAACTGACGCAACATGTTAGGATGATTTTTAACAACTAACACAACACCGTTCTTCTTCATCCAATCTTGCACATCTGGTCTGTTTTCAAACGGAGACGGCGCCACCTTTCCGCGTCCATAAAGCCTATGCGTCGGCATGTAAGAGATTATAAACTTTCCATCACACCTTCCAATCCATTTTTCATGTTCCATCCGAGTCGGCTGGAACAAAGCATCGTTCCGAGGCATTCCAAGGACTTTAACTGGGGTTATATTGTCAAACTCGGGCTCCATCCAATGCTTGAAAAAGTCCGATGTCGCAGACACAAATTCAGAATCTGTAATTTTATAATCAACGAGCAACAAATGCGAAGCCGCACTTTTAATCCTGTCACACAAAGAATCTCCGGAACCATCATTCCACCCCTTCTTCTTCCTCAAGACTCCCAATGCCACTTTCATAGGCATACCATGCATCAGGTAGAAATATCGCCTATTTCTTTTCTTGAATGCAAATAGGACATCCGATGCCACCTGCGTGGTAAAGACACATTCAGCCCTTGCCACATTCCATATTCCCTTCAAAGAGTAGTTGTTGGCACATGGGATTCCACTCTGCCGTAACAATGCGCAAACATCTTTTGATCGTGTTATGAAACAACACTGATACTCGGGATGATGCCGCAACATGTACTCCAACAAATACTTCGACCCTTCACGATACATGTGACCGTAGTCCGCACCAAATACCCAGTATCCCTTCTTTACAGGTACAAGGGCACTAACAAGCCGCGCCGCGATTCCATATACCAACTTACGGAAACCACTGTCCACCATCTCAGCGAATCTTCCTTAAAAGATCAAAATTAATTTTGACGCCACTCTCCACATTATAAAGCGGAGACCACCCTAACTCTCGCAGTTTGCTGCCGTCCAATCTCGCCTTTGTAGCCTTGCTGAACCCCGCAGCTTCAACAGCATCCGGGAGATCAAATACCACCTTGCACCCTGCATTCTCAGCAATCAACCTAGCCAGATCGCGGAGTGTGATGTCACCCGATTCGTCTGCAATGTTATACGCTTCGCCCGTCTCGCCTTTCAAGAGAACAGTCAAAAGGCCCGAAACCGAGTCGGCTACATACTGATATGAATAGTATTGCCTACCTTCGCTTTTCAGGACGATGTCCTCTCCCCGAAGCGCATTGTTGAAGAACTGGCTTATGGCCTTTGTGTCAGTCGGAAGAATCGTTGGCCCGTATGTTCGCGTCAGACGGGCTATCACGCAGTCGAGCCCTCTCTGCTTTATATACGCCTGGCAAAGCGCTTCACCACAACGCTTTGATTCTGGATACCCGGCACGAAGCGTGTTGCAGTCGATGTAGCCACAATATTTCTCGTCGAAGAGTTCCACATCACCACGGTTTTCCCCGTATATCTCATTTGACGATGCGAAGAGAAAGCGAGCCGCCCTCTTCTCGGATGCCAAGGCAAGCAGATTATTTAGCGCCAAGACGTTTGTCGTGATCGTCCCAATTGGATCTGTCGCGTATGCGACGGGATGCGTGTTGCTTGCCAAGTGAAGCACGAAATCAATTGGCCCGTCAATCATGGGCAGAGTTGGCGCAGCGGCATCCCACTTCACAAATCGAATCAAGTCAGAATCCCAATACTCTACAAATCTGGTTTTTGCTTTATCCTCTGACCGACCGAGTAAGAGAATTGTGCAACCAAGCTTTGCCGCGTTCAAGACATCGATAAGGAAACTGCCGATGAGACCTGTGCCTCCGGTTATGAGAATCGTTTTGCCACGCAATTTCTCCCATAGAAGGGGAAGATTTGCCACCCGTCTTACGTCCTCAACGTATTCCGGTATTTGTAATAGTCGCTTCATATTGGAAAGTGTGATGAGCAATGAGAGATGAGCTATGCGTTTGGAGCAATTAGCTAAGCCAGTTTGGAAATCAAGGAGTTTAACATTCTGCGAATGGCCTCTGCTCCGCAATCATTGCCTTGAAAATCTCAATGTCCCCTGGCGTTGTCAACTTGATGTTCCGGTCTGATCCCGCGGCAAAGAAGAGCCTTACGCCAAGCTCGGTCATCATCGTATTGGTATATGAGGAACCGTAGATGCCTATTTTCTTCTCGAACGCCTCATGATACTTTTCATCAAGTAGCCCAAATTGATAGGCCTGTGGCGTTGCAACTCGGCGAAGAGTTTCACGGGGGATATACTTAACTGTCGAATCTGGTCGTTCTGCGTCAACCAAGAAAATCTGCTCGTTGTACGGCATTGAGGTGACTCCGTTGCCAAACTGCCGCGCCTTGATGATCACGTCGTCCAAGACCGCAGGATCGACAAGTGGGCGAATACCATCGTGGATGATCACGACATCATCTGCCTGGCACTTACCTTCAAGGCCAAACACGCCATTGCGAATGGACTCTTGACCGCTTGCGCCTCCCTTGACAATCCATTTCAACTTCGAGATGCCGTACTTCCTCGCCCACGCCCGTACAGAATCCTCCCACCCTTCGATGCAGACAAGTTCAATGGCATCCACCATCGGATGCTGTTCGAATGCTTCAAGCGTATAGAACAACACCGGCTTGCCATTCACTTGCACGAACTGTTTCGGTATGTCCGCCCCCATTCGAGAACCAACGCCACCAGCGATTATTATAGCGATTGTCATGACTTATCCTCACCGCAAACCCATTTTTCTGCACAGTGCCCCTACGATCCGTCTGGCCAACAAATAGGAACGCTCACAAAACATAACTGACGGCAACAAGGCCAACCATTTGCCTTCAGCCACAATCCATAGCTTCATCTTAAGCCACATACCAAATGGCCAACACCCAGCCTCGCCTATAATTTCCGCCACCTGCTCTTTAATGCGGATCCTTTCATTGCAAGATAGCTCATTATACCGGGCAATCGCAAGATTAAGATTGTAGACAACTGTATAAGGAAACCGCCGCAAATATTTAAGACGCGATTCTCCCGAGGGATCTATTCTACTGCCAATATCACGAAGAGCATGAATTACCGCATCGAGGGCCTGTGTGCAACGATGTGGGTTTTTTATACCGCATGCAGAATCAGGCCTTTGCCGGTAAAGATAATACTCAGCGCGCAGAATAAGCCATCTTGCATCCAAGCACAACGCATCGAACCAAAAACAGACATCCTCGGCCATCGCGATGTCGCAACGAAACCTCAGCTGTCCGAAGACACTTCGTCGATATACTCGCGAGAACGGGAATCCATTTGCTGCATAAGGTCCAAGGAATAAATCTTTCTTTGAAGCTTTCTCGACAAGAACCTGCGTCACTACTTTCTTCGCTGGTATGTCCTGACCATTCCAATGAGGGATAAAGGGTTGGACAAGAATGCCGTCGAACGAGCTGGTGCCTCCAACATATGTCAGGAATGTTCCGAGCGCATCCATGCGCAGTACATCATCCCCATCCAAATAAAGAAACCATTCTCCTTCAGCATTAGCCAGTCCAACATTCCTTGCCGCGCTTACTCCAGCATTCTTTTGATGAATCACCCTGAATCGTTTGTCTTTCGCCGCATACTCGTCAAGAATCGTACCACTTCCATCGGTCGACCCGTCATCAACACAAAGTGCTTCCCAATCAGTGAAAGTCTGCGACAAAACAGAATCCAGGCACTCGCGCAGATACGGCGCGACATTATAGACAGGGATGATTATAGAGAAGAAAGGTGTCATGCAATCGCACTTTGTAGCCAGGAGAGAGAATCGTGGCGAATTGTTGTGAGCCACGAGCGGTCAAATTCAACCATCCTCCCGCTCTTGAAAGAATCAAGAGCGTCTTGCACTGAATCCACTAATAGGGTCCCATTGGCGTGATTAGCGAATTCTTCAATCCGTGCGAACATAGCCTTGCGGAACTCTGATCTTGGACGCAATATCCGAACATTGCAACCAAAGCAGATAGAAAACATCAGGGCATGAAAAGAGTCGCTTATGACATATTTGGCTGTCTTAAATGCGTCAAAAAATTCTGCCGGAGACGCGCTTGCCATAATCTGCACATTAGAGCCTACTATTTTTTTATTACGTTTACGATTTTGCACAAGCATGCTGACATTCTTAGGAATCGGCAGCATCGGAGGATCCTTCATTAATATCCTGACCGCACAGCAATTTTTGTTGGCAAACTCTGCAAGTTCGTCGATATTATCATCCACAGATTCACTCATGAAATAACAAACTATCTCATTCTTCTTTGCCGTTTTGTCTCCGTCCAACCAAGCCAACAACGTCGGGTCTACGACATGCGTAGCGTCAATGCCCAGAGTTTTGCAGATAGTAACGCCTTCAGCTTCTCTGCAAGAAATAGCACGAAAACGCTTCAACCCTTCTTTGTACATGGGAAGTGATGGAATCTGCTTGTCTCCATTCAACCACTCTGGCAAACTGGGCATTCCGAACGATGCCGCATACGCAATTGCCGGCATCTTTGGTGCGCCAGCAAGAAGATATGCCCTTGGGTCGCCCCAATCCCCGCAATGCCACACCTGATCCGAACCAACGACCAGCATATCAATTCCAAGATCCTTAGGAGCATCTTTCCACTCGACAAAGTGATATGGTGTCAAATTTAGATATGTCTTTATAAACCGCTTAGTCTTTCTGACTCTTTGCAGCTTTGCCCAATCACCCAAGCCCATGATGGCGCGCAATAGAAATCTAGCCCAGAAATCAACCCGCCACTTATTGAACCCACGTTCAAGATAGCGATTATCGGGATGCAGCCACCTGTCGATCACAACGACTTCATGTCCAAGTTTCTCTAGTGCAGTCTGCAACGCCCAGCACTGCAGTATGCCGCCGTAGTTGAGTTGAGAATGAAAGGTTAGTATGCCGATTTTCATATTGCTCATCTTCCGCCAAAAACGACATGGGCTATTGGGTTTGCAAAACGCCTCAACGAAACAGAAATCACAACCGCACCCACGATACCGATTATCCATTTTGTCAACCAACCGAAGATTGTTGCATCACTTAAAGGCATAAGGAAACCGATTACAAACCATAATGGGATGTGCAAAAGGTACATTGGGAACGCTGAACGAATCAGCCACGCAGGGAACTTCTCTGATGGCACAAAATACCAAAGACCAATAAGCAATAACGGAACAAACAAATGTCTACACACGCGATGTGCTTCATATCCCGTAATAAGCTGCCAGTAAACTGATACAATGACTAGCATTAAACCTGCGCAGACGCATAGACATGCTCTACTCTTTCTTGATGGGAGCCAAGAAGCACTGAAGACTCTCAAATACATTCCAACACAAAAATATAAAAGCCCAGAGACACTTACAAATTTTGTTAAGAACAAACTCAAACGGCCAGGAGTAACAGAACAGAATCCAACCAAGAGCGAAAGCGCCCAAAGAAACGCCAACCCCACACATTTGAACCTTTTCACATACCATAAAATAATCGGACTAACCACCACAAACAACATAAGCGCACGCATATACCACAATGGCGCAAGCTGAGGCCAATCAAACGGTAGACACCCCACCGCCTTAAGCCAATACTTGAGGCCAAATTGCTCAATACCAAGCGTACGGCCATGAATAACATTCGCTGTCACCGATATCATTGCTCTTAACAGTGCATAGAAAAGAGCACAAGATAAATATGGAACTAGGAGTGTTCTAATTCGTTTATGGCATTCCTCACGCCACCATCCGCTTTCTCCGACATGTTGAGCTAAAAAACATCCAGAAAAAGTAAAAAAAGCAGGCACGGCTATAAGACAAATGCCATAATGCACAAATTGTTCCCAAAACCACATTAGGCTACAAACGTCATAACTTCGTCCAGCAACATGCACAGCGACAACAAGTAATGCGGCTATTACTCCCGCATTGGCTATCTTGTTGCTACACGCGTTTGAAACAGGTCCAGGCATCACCGCAATCTTTCAATCAGTTTGTCCATCTGCCCTAAAATTGCATGTGAATATTGCCCCACCAGAGGCATCCGTTCTGAAAACCGTATTGCCTGATATCGCATCGTCTTAGATGCCGCAAACATAAATATCGCCAATGTACTCATCACGGCAATTAAACCACATGCCGGCACCACCCAAAATACATTAACTGGTATAACCGAACGAACACATCCAGCGATCAAAACGCAAATTAAAAAAGCTTTCAGGGACGGAACAAAGATTCTCAAAAAATCGCTCAACGTATATCTTGCGATTAAATGCAAAAGAATCGGCTTCGCAATGACCCCAAGCATAACTTGGTGGAAAGCCAAAACTATGCACGAGGATAGTGGGTTGTGCGTAAAGTGAATCATCACAAAAATTGCAATAAAAGCAGAACCACCGAGAAGGACATTGAACCACATGTTTTCCTTTATCCGCCCCGCCGCATACAAGATGACATATAACGAAGTATCAAACACAGAAAAGAATGCGCCCGCGAGAATAATTTTGACCATCACTGGGGAATGTTGCGGAACATTGCTCCCAAGCCATAAAGACATGAGCTCGGCGGAGTAAAACCATATCGGCACTCCGAGTACCAGGAGAATGAAAACGGAGAACAGCACAGTCTCAATCAACAGCCTTTTAGCTTCTTCCTGTTGCCCTGATGAGTACAACTTAATAATCTGAGGATTAGCGGCAGTCTTGAAATTATTTATGAAACCCTGGACATGAAAATTGACGCTCTGCGCTATTGAAAGCGCAGCCACAAGCGCAGGCCCGAAATAACGTTGGTTGAGCATCAGCACACCCTGCGTAAGCAACATTATCACCGTTTGAGTCGCAATATGCCATCCCGCAAACGAAAAAATCGGCGCAAGAAGTTCAAAATCAAATACCTTTCTAATCCGCGCCTCTGTAAAATTTCGCACACAATACAATCGATATATTGAAATAGTGACGAATGATGACAGAAGTAGCAAGACCGCATATAGCTTGAGCCTGTCGCCAGATGAAGCAAGCAATCCGTACGCGATAGCTAGCTTAACAACAACATCGTAAATCGCCATATAAGCGAACGCGCTCATTCGTTCATGGGCAACAATCACTGCTGAGTACGGCACTTGGGTTACGCTCAGGAATGTAGTCGCAACAGCACAATGGAAAACCCACTTCACTGCGCTGATGCGCGAAGGGTCGATATTTAGCTTTGTGGACAAGAAATACAGCCCCACAGTCTCGAGAATAACCACGAATCCGAGAGCCAAAATCAAATGAACAAAAAACACCGTGGAGAAAACACGCTTCAACGAACCAACAGCCCCCTTACCCATCTCGACAACAAGAAACCTCGAAGACGCCACTGAAAGTGATCCATTAAGGAAAACAAACATAGCAACAACACCAGTGGCCACATTGTAAAGCCCCAAATCTGCAACTCCGAGAGCTTGCAGCTGGATGCGACTTGTAAAGAGCCCGACGAGCATAACAGCAAGCATGCGAAAATACAAAACAACAGTATTCTTCGCAATACGTCCAGCATTGGCGTCAGGTCTCTCGAGCCTCGCCATCCTTGCGCATTGTAGCCTTCGTCTGTTATATCTGCTCACTACGATTCCGCATTAGATATTCCCACAACCTCTATCAATCGGCCTTACCTTCTCCACAAAACACCAGTCCGTATGACACGAGCAGGGACCCCCGCCGCCAGCGAGTTGGGCGGAATATCTTTTGTAACTACAGCTCCAGCCGCAATGACTGAACCAGATCCAATAGACACTCCTGGCATAATAGCCACTTTCTCACACAACCAAACATGGTCACCAATAACAACTGGGCGAGTACATTTATATCCTTCGCGATTTATGACATGGTCACCATTAGTGTCTCTAATGGTGACATGTCTGCCGCAAATGACATCCTGGCCAATCTTAATGGATTCTCCGCAAATTATAGTCAACCCGATATTTGAATAACCACCGTGTCCTATCTCCAATTTCGCATTATCGAACAACTCGATGTCACAGCCATAACCGAATGAATATCCCATTGATATAAATTCCGAATTCTTCTCCAACAACAAGCGGCTCTCAAGCATGGACTTCCCTTTAAATCTGGATTGTCCAATCCATGTTTCGGCATTAATTGACATCCGAGAAGTCTTATCTTTGACTATGACGACACGGCCTCTCACTCTTAGTAACGGCAACCCCTTGATGACTCGACGTATCCCATTGTTCCTAGCCAACGAAAAAATGTCATACGGACGCCTTAGGATTGCCTTTATGCCTCTCAGAATTCCTAGTATAGCTTGTCTATTTGTTTTCCCTTTTGCTGCAAATACTGACATAGCCTGTGCTAAACCGTCTGTCTCCAAATGGTTAAAAAAGGCCACTTGATCCACAGATGGACGCTGCAAGGATTCTGTCAAAGCTTTATTGCCGGCAAGTACCTTCTTGAAATCGATCTCTGCAATATCAATTTTTTCCGCAATTCTTTTGAAGTAGTCTGATCCCTTCTTTGTATTACACAAAACCAACGAAGTTCCTAAATCATTATTAAAGCACCCGTCAAGATCCGATACCGCCGTCCAACAATCAGCTAACGTAATGTCCGCCAATCTCGGGAAGCCTTTAAATTTGCACTCATAGCATGATGCCCTGCAAAACAAATTCGCACTCAAGAACCCGCGCATAAAGAGCGAAGTCTCGCGCGGATCATATGAAATCGTTCCGTCAGAAAAGGTAAACTTTGTAGTTAATCGATGCCATCCCAGCTCTTTACACTTTTGCTTTATGGCAACAACTGATTTGCCATATTGTGACTCCATCATCTCCACGTACTTCTTCAATACAAGTGGCGAGTTTATCCCACGGCAAATAAAATCAACTATTACTAAATTCTCATACTCTTTCCCTAGAAACATTCTCAATGCCGCCATTTGGCATGGAGTTCCACAACCGAGAGCCATACGCCCGTTCTGTATGGCGTTCTTAACCGTTGAATAAAATCCTCTCGCATCGCTTTGAGCATACTTTGAACTTCGTAATCGAGGCAAATCATCCTTCGACTCCGAGACAATCTGCATAACAGTAAATGACTCTCCCCAAACCGCACCAAACACGACACCTCCGTGATCAAGAACATATTCAGCCAATTCAGTGAACAGCCCCCCTGATGTACTATCGAACCGGATATTGATGCGTTTCGAGATAGCGGCATGCGCCTCCATCTTGAAACCGGAATTTCGCGTTTTAAGTTCGTCGCTATGCAAAATTGGGCAAACGCTTACGCATTTCCCGCAACGTACACATTTATTCTCGTCAACTTTCGGATATAAAAAATCTCCCATTTCTTTGGTAAAAGTTATAGCCTGAACAGGACAGATGTCCCCGCAGGCATTACATCCGCAACAGTCCTCTTTTCGCTTTATATTAAGCATACACAGTCCTATAAGATGCTAAAATCGCAATTATCCGGATCATAACGGAGTCGTGCGTTTATGTTGAAGCCGTCAATCGTGCGCATCTCTTCAGCGCTCAGTTCAAAATCGAAAATGTTGAGGTTTTCTTTCTGCCTCAAATTGTTACGGGAGCGAACAATTGGAATTAGATCGTGCTGAATATGCCATCGCAGTACCACCTGGACTGTGGTCTTCCCGTGACTCTTCGCAATCTGCCGCAACTTTGGCAACCTCATCAACCTATCGTCATTGCGAGCGATCGGTGTATAAGACTCAACCTGAATATCAAGGTCTTGATTGTATTTTATTAAATCTTTCTGCGTAAACAGCGGATGAACCTCGAATTGGTTGATCATGGGCTTTAATCCGCATTTCATAAGCGCTTCAATATGATGCCTATGGCAATTTGCCACACCGATGCTTCTAGCTAACCCTTTCTCGTATGCTTTGCATATTACTCGCCAAGTTTTCTCGAAGCATCCTGTCACCGGCCAATGAAACATTAACACATCTACATGGTCTGTCCGATATTCCTCTATGTGGCGTTTGATTTGGTCTTCTACTGCACTCGGTCCGGAAAATTGGGCTCGGTTGCTGATCCGCCCCGTCAGGAATATGTCTTCGCGCGGCACGGCAGATTTTTCTATCGCATCTGCTATCAACCCGCCATTCCCGTAAGCTGTTGAATAATCTATTAGTCTGAAGCCCGCTCGGATCCCATTTGCAACCGCTGAAACATATTCCGACCGTTGGAAATGATAGCGAATCGAACGCATGAACTTATTCCATGCCCGCAATGGAACATTCCAACGCGGAACTTGCGTAGACGGCTTAGCATTAGGAGTATACCCCATTCCACCTGGTCCCAAACCAATTAGGGGGATCTCCACTCCATTACAAATAACTCGTTCACTCTGATTCATTTTGATTCGACGATTAAGAAATCTAAAGGAAAGCTAACAGTTATGAGTCAAGAGCAACATTAATCTCGAATCGCACATTCCCGCCGCCAACACCCATCGACTAATGAACGACCCTATCACCAGCACATACAGACTCCGCCCGTATGTGGCTATGATGTTCAGAATAATTCGACGGTTAGGGGACATGCTCACAACTCTCTGACATCCAATGCTATTGCTTCAAAGGTTAGACTCGTCTTCATTATTCATCTAAATCCCTCATCACTTCAACTGAGGCGAAAATACGTTGCTCTATCGCGTCAGCCAAATCTACGCTCTCCACAGTCACAATCTTGTCACCTACAATCTTCCAATGAATCTGGTTGTGTTGCCAAAGATCGTCAGTTTTTATATCATCAAGCGCCCCTGCGTTCCTGTCCGTTCATCATGGCTCACTGTCCATCCTCACTATCCCGTCCGAGCACTCCGTGTGTACAGCATTTCAGACTAAATATGCTCCTCAACACCTCTGAAATGCACATTCAGTTCATGAAGAGGCGCAAGCAAAGTTCCCATGGGCGTTCCCTCGGTCATCTTGGCAAAGGCGTTGACGTCCTTCGGGAAGCACTTGCCGCCGTAGCCGAACTTGCCGTCGGGGCCAGGGACATAGGTATGCGTGTCGTTGATGTAGCCGGAGAGCAGAACGCCGGTGTGAACCTTCGCCCAATCACCGCCCATCTTCTCCACATACTCCTTCGCCGCGTTGAAGTACGTTACCTTGTAGGCTCCGAATACGTTGTGAATGTACTTCGTGAGTTCAGCCTCCAAAGGCGACATGACGGCGAATTTCTTGCCGGGAAACACCTTAACCAGCAATTCCACTGCGCCGGTAAACACCATCGTCTGCCTCTTGAAGTCCTCGATATGCGTCCGCTCCGTCAGGAACTCCGGCATATAGCATACCTGATGCCCCGTCTCGCGAGAAAGCATATCGCTCGTTCCCGGCAGAATCGTCGTCCTCACAAACACCGGCACATTAGGCAGTTTGCGGATCAGCTCTTTCATGAGCGTCAAATCCTGAGTCCCGTCGTCCTCTGTCGGAACATGAATCTGCAAGAACGCAATGTCAATTCCGCTCAGGTCGTCATTGTACCCTTTCGGCGGATCGCTAACAAGGATTTCCACATCCTTGTTATTCTCCTCCAGCCACGCTTTGAGGGCACCGCCCACAAACCCGCAGCCAATGATACCAACTTTGATTTCCTCGTTCATAGGTTTTCCTTTTTCTCCTAAACTATTCAACCGTTCAATTTCTATCCTTGTTATTAGAACTCAATGGCTTCTGTTCACTCGCCGTCTTATGTGACTTGCTCATAGTAACATGCGCCAACCAAGTCCCAGTTGACAATTTCATTTTGCCCTTATTGGTTGCACTGTTGCAAGATTTGCACAATGGGGCAATCCACGCCCCTTTTCCTTCTGTTTGCTCACCCTCAATTCTGACATGAGCGCCAACAATTTCTGGGTGTTCTTCATCATTGCCACAATTACAATTGGAACACACAGAAGGGAATTTCAAATGTGTCTTATCTTGCCAATATCCAGCCCATTCATGCTCGAACTCTGATTCTTCTTTAGAGGTATCTTCTACATTCCTTACCCAAATATGTTTTTTGTCATCAACTTTTGCCAAAATCCCCGCCTGAACAAACTCGTTTCTATATTTCACCCCGTCCTTGCTTCTGTCCTCTTTATGCGGACTCTTCTTTGGTTTTTCTTCCTTCTTGTGATAATTCTCCAAAGTGTATTTGAATGGCATAGATTACCTTCCTTTCTTATTTGACATCTTGTATTATTCCACATCCATTGCGACACAACACAAATGGCTAATATGGGAATCCATAGTAAAGACTCAAAGCTCTTTCATTTTATCATCAGGGAAGGTCAAGATAAAATTCTTATAGCGCTCAACTTTATTTGTGTACCCAAGATAATCAACATAAAGTGGAGTCCAAGACCCATCTTCAAAGACCGTTTCATTACTTATTGGTTCCGCAAGACGGACAATAACATCATCATTTAACTGGCACACCTCTTGACGATACTCTGAAAGTCCCCTTATATGGGCATGCTTCTCACATATTGATTTAAAGTGCTTTGCCACATCATTAGAAGACAAAACTTTCAAATTAGTCGAAGGATTGTCTTCAAGCTGAAGCTCCAATAACTCCGTATACCGCTTTACAAGGCTTGTTTGGCCCTCATAGTGCCTTATTCTGCTCTCCGAACATTGACTGCCAACAGATGCATATCTGCACCCATTTAATGTCATCAACAACAATGAGGCCAATACAATCTGAAAACGCAAAATCATAAATATTACTCCCAAAAAATTGATGTCGTTGGATCAGAAAGTAATTTGCCTGTATCGAGATTTCCATCTGGCAAAGCAAAACAGGATACATTGTTGGTGCTTAAAGCTTTTGCCATCTGAGTCCAAAACACTTTAACTTTCTCCACCGCTCCATTGAAAACGGTATAAAAATCAATACGGTCTCCATTCGGTCGTTGAAGATTATCTACATAATCCATATCAGATTCAGATGGATAGGCATAATGGAATTTTTTTAGTGCCGCCCTTGTTACGATGAGATGTTTATCTGGATTCTCCGCCAACTTATCCATCAAAGTGACGAAGAAAGAGAACCATTTTCTTGGACTAGGTTTCCTCAATGGCGAATATACCTTTTTGATCAATAACTTCCATAACTCTGAAATAGCTTTATCGACAATATACCCTTCCGCTCCTGTTTCTGTACACGTCTTAATAGTATTATCGAAAATCTCGCACCGTCCGACATCATCAAACATCTCCTTTTTTAAAATCCAAACATCCTGATTCATTTCACAAATACGATGCTCTGTAGCATTTTCCGCATACGGACCAACCTTCTTCTCGATAACAGGATGGATATAAAGGTCTGTCACCAGATGTGCCGCATATCCGAAAAGCCAAGCAATCTGCTTCTGGGTGGAAACATCATCAAACGGCTTGCCAAACAATGTAACCAATCCTTCGCGCACGATTTGAGAGGTCTTTTCATAATGGAATCTATCAGCCCATTTCTTACCCAGACCAAGATACGGCAAATCCGGAGAGACAGCACCCAACAATGCATAATTCGACCACTCGCGAAGTAACTTTGAAATTGGCGTGTCTATACCAATACTTTTAAGAACTCTTTTGTCAATAAGCTTGCTAACTAATGTCAAATGTGTATAACATCCAGCCATCAATGTCTCCTTTTTATGATGCCTATAACACTTTCAAAACAGACAATGTAGGGCGGTTACACCCAGATGTATAAATCGCTGCAAAATATTAGGAGTAGACACATAAAATGAATTATTGTTCAAACGCTTATTCATAGAACTGCAAGCGGACAGCAACTCAATAAGCGACCATTCTGCCCCTTCGCTACGTTGGATTTTAAAGACTGACGGAAACACTTGAACCAACAGAAACTGTATTCTTGATAATGAGAATGCGCAGATAATAAAGCACAGAACAAACCGAATACCATTGCGTGCAGTATGCTATTTATTCCACCATTTCCATAAACCCCGATGTTTTTGTCGTACACTACCGCCAACTTCCTGCAATCGGTTTATAGTAGCCTCGTCAAAAAGGCGGACAACGACCCTTCGAAGGTCTGTCTTTTGTTTATTTAGGCTTTGATTGTTCTTCACAACCACCAACATGCTTGCCGTATGATCAGCTATTCTAAAGTTAATTTTCATTTTTGCGGGTGTCTATGACTCTTACAAGTAATTCGTACAAATTGTCTATAATGCTCTCAATCACAGGTACATCATAACGTTTTTCATCGAATTTTTCTATTTTATCGCAATCGACACATAGAAAACCGCACATCACAGAATCAACTTCACCACGTTTTAACGGCATTATTGGATATACCAGTTCACTCTTATAAGGCAATATTGTTTCTTCATTGATTTTGCTAGTGTTCAAATAATCCTTTGCCTCCGGTATGTTGTTATTGATATATGCTACTTTTGTGCTATGCCGAATCAATTGATTGACAACATGCTGGTATGGAGTATTGCCAACCACGGTATGTTCTGCTCGTAGGTATTCCGCTGTGTCACGACATGTGTTTTTGTCATCCCGACATAGATTTCGAAATTTCCATGACGTAATTTCCTTATCCTTTGAAAGTGTGACCTTGATTGAAACACCACATTTTGCACTTGTCTTATTATCAAAAAACTGCTTCAATTCATTACAAATTGTCTTCAACACCTTCATCAAGTTGTCATCGTCAACATTTTCACCTCTTACGAGATCTTTCATTTGTAAATTCAATTGTGTGAGACTAGTAATGACTTTCCCATATAACGAATCCACAAAAGTATTATGTATATACTTTGCAAGGTTCTTCATTAAAATAAAACCAATGATAAATAAATACCAACATAAGACGATTACGACTATGAGTATCACATTGTCTCGATTAATAGTTGACTTGTCATTCGCAGTCATAAACCAGGCGACTAGACTTCCAACGACACCGCTAATCAACCACCCGATCTTTACTAGTTGCGAGTGCTTTATGTCCTTCCACGTGTTTCTCAAAAAACTACTCTTTTTCATAACGCCGCTTTATTCATATTCGATAATTTGTGTCAATCATCAACTTGCCTTAAATTAAATATTCTTGTCCAAATTAGCTGATTTTACTTTGGCAAAATCTACTTGCCTATAACGATATCGACAAACAATAATTCCTACCCCTCCTATTCTACCTCCGCTTATTCTATGGCAGATGAATTCCGAGAGCACCACCCGACTAACCCTCACGCATACAATTATTTCAGAGCCCCCCGCTCACGCTTCGCGCGAGTGATTCAATTTGGATAATTTCTCTGATTTTTTGAAGTTATGATTGAAGTTATAGACGAGATTTGAGCGTCAGACCAAATTACACAGTATTCTTCATTCTATCACTCCGCAGACCTTCCGAGCGACATTATCCAATTACCATCTCACTCTCCCACAGCCCGTGCAGATTGCAGTAAGCGACGGCGAGAAGCGTTCCCGGCTTAGGCAACTTGACCTTTGCCCTCAGAACCGGCTCGGTGAAAATGTCGGGGCCGTGGGCGCGGAACTCTGCCCTAGCCAGTTCGACTGGCAGCTGGCTACCTTCAGCGACAAAGTAGAGCGCGATCCAGGCGATGTGATGCTCGACCGTGTTAGGGTGAGGTATCTCTTTGCCGACGGAGACTTCCACTTCTAACGGCTCGCCCGGCTTGAATGGCGAGAGGAGAGTTATGACCGGGACGTGCTTTTCGGCTTTCCAGTCGGCGGACTTTATCAAATTGCTTATCATTTTAGGTGAAGGAAATAGGTGAAGGTGAACAATGGAAGGTTTCTTTTATGAAGAAAAGGCTTTCAGCCCTTCTACCTGCTCTACCTGTTCTACATGGTTAATCATACAATACGGTTGTGTCCGTTCTTATACCGTTGTGTCGCTGGCTATTGATTACGCCTCCGCGAAAGTGCTCATTTCTCATACATTACCGCATACTTTGCGAAGAATTGTGTTCGTTGCTATTGCCATAAATTCGTTTTCGAGGTTCCAAATCGGCCCTTTTCACGCCCCGAACTGCTCAAAATCGCGTCATTTTGGCTCAAAATCCGTTGTGTTCCTTTCTATTGCTGCGCCCCTCGAAAAATCGTGTTTTTCCGTCCGGTTCGTCCAAACATATTCGCTCGATTCGCTCCCACCCCATCACGCCGCACCCAATGATTGCAGTTCTTTCCTCAATGTTGCGCTCGTGCATCTCCCATTCGTTCCAACGAAATCCACGGCCTCTTGTTCTGTTGGACAGCAACCCATATTTGAACTAACGCCTCTACCCACAATACGCAATGCGGTCCGCTCAAGATGGCCGTTCTCAGTTATTACCATCCGGCTTTGATGGCGGATTGCGAACAACACTTGCTGCATTTGCAAGTTTACTTACACAGTCAGTCACTTCAGATAAAGGCGTCTGTGTCTTCACTTTATCCAATACAGAATTTGGATTTGCACAAAGCACCCTTATAGTGCTAGCCATCAGCTCCTCACTCAACTCCTTGGCACTCACAACTCCCTTATTTGCTAGCTCTTCTACTTGTCTCGCCATCCCGGTATACGTCTGTGCCACAACTACCTTGTGCGCATATTCCTCCATTAATCGTCTACTCTGATTCATTAGTTTGTTTATATGACACGTAAGCCAAAACAGAGGAAGACAATAAGGTGCATTATTTAACAAGCCCATGGCAATCTTAATTGAGACATCCTGAGCAACCACTAATTCTGCATCTGAGATCGCTCGTATGCCCAAGTAGCAAAACGTTCCCAAGCAGCTTATAAATAGCACGACCTCAATGATATATACAAGCAGCAAGTTTTTCCTTTTCTCATCAAAACCCGAACTCAATGTAGCGACCGTAGCTGTCGCCAACATATCCTTTAACTTACTCTTCAGATCCTCGCACTCGCCTTTATTCCCATCTATAAAATTTTTCAATGAATTGGCTGCGATAGTCTGACTCTCAGCACAAAACTTCTCTAAGGTTGCTTCTGCATCTGCAATCTGCTTATCTACTTTGTCATGTAACGAATCAGAGGCTTTACGCAATTCATCCAAGTCAGCGTCTTCCTTCTGTCGTTCTTTAGTCCATAAATCTTTCGATGCTTGTAATTTCGACTCAAGCGCACCAATTCCATGCTCACATCTTTTAAGGCATTCTGTCAGTTCCTTACTCTTAATGAGTTCATTCTTCAAGTTATTCAAAGCGTCTGATGAAAGCGCCGCCAAGCCATTATTTCCACGTGATATAGGTGACCTAGGAGCGTTCCTTTCTGCATCCATGGCCGTTCGCATGGCTAATAAAAGCTGTTTCTGCAACTCTGGCGATGCACCCATTAATGTCTTCAAAAGAGACTCATCCGGCTCAACACCTAACGCATCTCTGATGCGTTGTTTTAAGGCGGCATTTAGAGCGTTTTGAACGACTGTACTTGAACCCTTCATTTTGCCTGAAACATTCTGCCTCGTTCTATAAACATCCCCAAGATAAGTTGGGCGAAATTACTCTGACCCATGTACAATATTCGAGAAAAGCAAAGTGATCTGAGCTTATTGATACACAATTTCGAACTAGCCACTAATTACTAACCACTAGCCACTAATGACTTCCCCTCTCGCGACTTCCCACCCCCCTACATGGGGTAAGCCTTGTACCCACACGGGGTCGGGCATATACCCACATGGACCCTTTGACTTTCCTACACGCACGGTTTGACTTTCCTACACGGACCTTTTGACTTTCCTACACGGAGTAAAGGGGGTGGCTACAGCTTAGTTATGAGTTTGGAATTAGTAGTTGGTTGTTGGTAGTTAGTAGTTGGTTGTCCCGTTACCATGATGTCTTGCAACTAACCACTAGTCACTAGCTAACATCAAGTTCGAGTCTCAAGTTGGAGTTCGAGAGTGGTGGCTTTCTTTTCCTTCTACACAAAGAACCTGAATCTTCCATTCTCCAACTCCAACTAATCTCTCCAACTAATCACCAAGTTCGAGTCTCAAGTTGGAGTTCGAGAGTGGTGGCTTTCTTTTCCTTCTACACAAAGAACCAGAATCTTCCATTCTCCAACTCCAACTAATCTCTCCAACTA
>JAEEHO010000124.1 GCA_016280845.1 Paludibacteraceae bacterium
CTTTCGCCATCTCCAAATTAGGCTTCTCAGTAAAGGTCTTCACCGGGTAAATATCTGCGAATTTTTCCGAGACATTTGCGAGACAATTAGCTGATGACTGCGAGCCTTTAGATTTCTTGTTTTGCAGATACTGAATATAGCCGTACCCCGTCTCAGGACGTGTCGGTTTCATACCCAACGTCAAGATTGCATTGTTCTCTGACACAAAATCCAATGCATGAGATATCGCGTTACGAAAACTCTCTTCATCCAAAATCAAGTGATCACTCGCCGCAACTACAATATTAGCCTTCATTTCCGGGCTACTCCAGTCCTGCTTGCCAGATGCACCCCACATCTTGCGCGTACACAATGCCTTGATTCGCGCTACAGCGTAGGCAATACACGGCGCCGTACTACGACGTGCCGGTTCGCACAATATCTGACTTTCCTTAATTCCGGGCACCTGAGCCAAAATCATTTCCTTGTATGCCACATTCGTGACAATCAACATGTTTTCCATAGGTACCAACGGACGAAAACGATCTACAGTCATCTGCAACAAACTGCGACCCGTACCGAAGAAATCTAAAAACTGCTTAGGCTTATCCGTTCTGCTGAACGGCCAAAAACGACTCCCTACGCCGCCAGCCATAATAACACAATAGTTGTTCTGATTCTTTTCCATGTTCCACACTGGTTTTTCACTGATAAAAGCGCGTTATTAGCACGTTATTAGCGGGTTATTAGTACATTATTACCTCGTCGTTCAGCCCACATCAAAGAGCCCAAAGAGCACACACCCGCTAAACGAGCGCAAAGATACTACATTTTTTCCACATATGCAAGCGCGCGTGCGATTTTTAACTAAAAAAGTGTTTTTGACACATAAAAACAACAAACTTTCGCTTTCCGTCTTTCGCCTTTCATATTTTATTCGTATCTTTGTGCCGTATTTTGGAGTATTATGTACCGTTTAAACAAATTTCATATTCAGTTGGTCTGCCTGCTCGGCATGGCAGTCTCTCTTTGTGCGTGCAACAAAGCCACCACACCTAAGCCGTACGCCTATTTCCGTATCACAACGCCCGACACGGCCTATATACCCTTTGCCGAATCGGCTCCGGAGTTCAAACGTTACCCGTACACTTTTGCCCTATCACAAAACGCACAGGTCAAGCGCCGTAACGAACCGGGCGAACAGTATTGGATAGACGTGTGGTATCCGACATTGGATGCCACCATCCATTGCTCGTACAAACCTATCAGGAATAATCTGGGCAAACTGAGTGACGATGCTCTCGAATTTGTCTATCGCAATGCCTCTCACGCTTCTGCTATTCCTGAGCGCGAGTACAATCATCCCGAAGCGAATGTTTATGGTGTACTCTTCGACTTGGAAGGCAATACAGCGTCTTCTTGCCAGTTCTTCATCACCGATTCCACACGTCATTTCTTCCGCGCTTCGGTCTATTGCAACTGCCCGCCTAACGCTGACTCGTTAGCGCCCGTATACGATTATCTTCGCAAAGATGTCATTCGAATGGTCGAATCCTTCAAATGGAAATGATCGAGTAACATGATACACGAACAAATGGCAAATAGTAAAGGCTTGGCTCTCTTGTTGGACCCCGAGAAGGCTAACTTGGATGCGCTTCCCATTTCCAAGGAAGTTCATCCGGATTACATCTTCGTCGGCGGTTCCACCGGTGGAGGCACCTCCGACTTTGTTCGTTCCCTGAAATCTGCTATCAGCAATCAACAATTAGAAATACCTGTCATCCTTTTTCCGGGCAATGCCTCGCAGTTCACTCCGGAAGCAGACGCAATACTCTATCTCAGTCTACTTAGCGGACGCAATCCCGAATGGCTTGTCGGACAACAGATCCGCGCCGCACGCACGGTGCGTAATTCGGGAATTGAATCGATTCCCACGGCATATATTCTCATCGATGGCGGAGTGGAAACTTCCACAATACGCGTATCTGGAACACAGCCGATTCCATCGGACAGAATTGATGAAATAGTAGATACTGCTATCGCTGCCGAACTGATGGGTAAAAAGCTCATCTACCTCGAGGCTGGTAGTGGAGCAAAGATACCGGTTTCAACGGAGATAATCCGGGCTGTGCGCACCCGGACTTCCGTACCTTTGATTGTTGGTGGAGGAATTCGCACACCCGAGGCAATGCAGGCTGCATATGCCGCCGGCGCAAACATAGTGGTTATCGGCAATCATTTTGAGCAACACCCGAAAGATTTAGGGTTGTTCACTAAGATTCCTAAGGACTTGAAGAACTCAAAGGATCTTAAAGACCCTAATGACGAAAAATATATGCGCCTTGCCCTCAGTGAAGCACAGAAGGCACTCGCAAAAGACGAGATTCCTATCGGCTGTATAATTGTATCGCAAGGACAAATCATCGGCCGCGGGCACAATTTGACCGAAACGCTTGATGATACCACAGCACACGCGGAGATGCAGGCTATTACTGCCGCCGCCCAGACTGTCGGAGGCAAATACCTGCCGGACGCCACGCTCTATGTCACTGTCGAACCTTGTGTCATGTGTGCCGGCGCCATCGGTTGGTCACAGATTCGCCGTATTGTGTTCGGTGCGCCCGATCCAAAACGCGGGTATCAACTCTACGCACCGCACGCCTTCCATCCCAAAGCTACCGTAACTGCCGGTGTTTTAGAAGAAGAATGTCGCCAATTGATGCAAGACTTTTTCCGGCATAAAAGATAATCATCCATCGTCAACCGTCAATATCAAATAATATGAAGTTTCCTTCGATTCCATCGTACATTTTCCGCATCGGTGCATTTGCCATTCTGGCGGCTCTGATAGTACTGTTATTTCCGCGCTACAGCAATTCATTCCGCTATCATTTTGAAGTTGGGAAACCGTGGGGATACAATATGATCACGGCCGAATTCGATTTCCCGATATACAAGACCGACGAGCAAATGGAAGAAGAGCAGAAGAAACTGCTTTCCTCCTTTACCCCTTACTTCAAGTATAACCCGCGCACGCAACGCGAAGTCTTGGTTATTTCATTGCAAGACAAAGAGTGGTTGGAGCAAGAGGGATATAGCAGCATTGCTATCATGCAGAACAAGTTCAAAAAGACGTACCCGGTTTCTCAACTCTACACACAGGCCTCAGTCTACAAACGTTTCGGCTATGACATAGCGCCCAATCTGGTACTCGACACCACAAAAACAGAGACCATGCGCGAGCATCTCCTGGCTACGCTCAATCCGACGCAAGGGCTGGTTCAAGCGGGAGAACGAATCGTTGATCGTGGCGACATAATCACCGACCACACCTACCAGATTCTGCAATCGCTTCGCCGCGCTTATGATGACGAGTCGCTCGGCACACGCCAACGCGTACTTTCCGTCCTTGGAGAAACGATACTTGTTCTGCTATTCCTGGCGCTTTTCATCATCTATCTCTACGTCTTCCGTCTGCAGTATCTGCACAACACCAATACGATTCTTTTCTTCTGTCTTCAGATGTTCATCGTCATTGCGTTGGCTTGTTTGACGCTGCGGTTCGGTCTGTCGGTTTAC
>JAEEHO010000125.1 GCA_016280845.1 Paludibacteraceae bacterium
CAGGAAAAGCAAGCTCCTCCTGCGCTGCCCCTCGACTTGAATGTGTTAGGCCTGTCGCTAGCGTTCATCCTGAGCCAGGATCAAACTCTTCGTTGTAAAAAAAAGAAATTATAAGATAGCTCAGAATAACCGATTTATTCAAGTGTATCATTGTCGGGAACCGTATTGAATTTTAAATTCAAAAATCTCAGTTCTTGTACTACATCTTGTTATGAATAGACAATCTTTCAAAGATCACTGTAGTGCTTGTCGGCTGTTTGGTTGTTGACCATTCTTTGTCGAAAGCGGGTGCAAAGATAGAGCAAATTTTTGACATGACCAAATTTTCGCGCATTTTTTTTTCATTTTCTTTGTAACTTGCTGATTCTCAATAATGGCTTTTTTTGCCTATTTTGGGTATTTGGGGCAAAAAGGGCTAAAATGGCTATATAGGGCCTTCTATAGTGCGTGTATACGCGTATATAAGGAACGCGCGTACGCGCACGCGAAAAGACCAACCCAAAACCCCATCGATAATGGAGAGATAACGGGCGAAAGAGAGAGAATCAACAGGGAAGAAGAAGCAAAGACGTATGAGATACGTATGAGATACGTATGAGATACGGATAGTACGTTCGGTAATGACGCCGTCTGATGAACGTATTACAAACAAGATTTTGATGACTAGATATTCTATATGATCTAGACCGCTACGCTATTCTAGTGATTATAGTGAAGGTGAAAAATGAAAAGTGAAAGGTGAAAACAAAATTAAGAGGGTGTGCCAAAGATTGACACACCCTCACTAACACAAATTACTAACTCTTATCACATAATCAGATACAAGGATCTGATGTTTTTAATGCAAAGGGGTTGCAGGCAAGTAAGCGAATTACTTGACTGCATCTACCGTCTTTTTATGACGGAGAGAGAGAACGAGCACGTAGAGTGCCGCCAAGAGCGCCATCAGCACGACAGGCATTTCGCCCATCGGAACCGGTTCACCCATAAACGGGTCCGGATCGTGGTCATTACCACCTACACGGCGAGGACCACCCGCAGAACCGCTATTCAGTTCTACGTTGGATGCATAAGCACTACCGGAACTCATGAGATTGTCGGCAGTGAAGAAATTGTTTCTAGTCCACGAGCGACGCGACTTAGAGTCACGGCTAGTCATGAACGAGAACGCACTCACTTGTCCGCGAGAAGTGGCGGAACGTCCGAAATATCCCATTTCAGAGTACGGCATTGCGACAGAATAGCTGCCGCGAGTGCTCAGGAGCGGAGAGGTGGACTGCATCGGAAGTTGAACACCGAGCGCTCCACTCTCCATCTGGTACGGTTGGCCATAGGCCGAATTGGTAAACGCATTAACTGTCATAACAGTTGCCGTAAGCAATACTGAGAGACATACTAATACTTTTAGATTATGTATTTGCATTTTCATATTCGATTTTTCGAGTTAGCGGGTTAACAGGTAAACGAGTTACCGAATTAACGAGTTATTTCACTTGATTCCCGACAACGTCGTAGATCTTCCCGTCGCGGATGATATAGAGGATACCATCGCGGATTACCTTCTGTACACCCGTCTGAGACGACTCTGCATCCAACGAGTTGACACCGGTGGTTATCTCTTCATTCTTCTTAGCACGACTGACGATGAGTGCGAAACGCTTGTCTTCGCGACCGGCCTTGTTGAAGAACGTGTAGTCGCCATGAAGCAGGTCTGTAGTTGTCTTCTCGACGTAGTCAATCAACTGTACAGCCTCTACATTATTGATATTATACTGCTCAGCATCGAAGGCGAAAGTATAGGTACCCTCAACCGGGAATGTAACTCCCATCGGAATCGGTTGCTCTGCATCTTCGTCAGACATTGCGTTGAATGCCAGCGAACGATTGTTAGCATTGATAGTATAGAGGTTGAGTTTACCGCTGTTGCAAGTCTTAGCCAAGTCGCCACCGACCTCGTAAGCGGGAGTAAACTGATCACCAAGAACAACACCCGTACGATCCTTCTGGCCATTACCACTCAGCATAACACCTGTATAGAGTTTACCCAGCGGCATTGCACCACGGCGACGTACACTATGCTTAACAACAGGATCTACACTAAAGTCGTTGTAGAAATTAACCTGGTCTCCGGCATTAACCTGAACGAACACAGCTTCAGCAGGACGCATATTGTAGTTGGCAGCAAGAACCTGAGAATAGGTGCGCGACCACGGTTCATAGACAGTGAGGTACGGAACGTCGGTTGGGCGATTAACCGGATCAGACTCATCGATAATCCAGAATCCGGTCCACTTGCCACTCTCGTCAAATTCTTGTACCCAAGCACCTGTGAACAAGCCACTTGCACCGCCAACATAACCGGTACTATAGGTGTGCATGTACGGGTTACCGATCAAGTTCCAACCTGCCTCAGAAGCATAACGATCATCATCAACGGTAGAAGATACAATCGGTGCGGTCTTAGAGCCACTACGCTCCTCATTATTCCATGAATAACCATTCGGGCGCATTGTGAAACGCATCACACGCTTGGTATGGTACTTACCGTCTTTCTGCTTGATCTTTTTCTGGTCAGCAATACCGAACTGATATCCTTGTCCGGCATTCAAGACAACAGACTCGCCACTAACATTCTGCTGAATAGGCTCCCAGTAGGTATCAGCCAATTCGTGGTTAGCGCTGTTAGCATCTTTAGCACGCTGCGCTCCGTTATAGGACTTAAGCCAGAAATTCTTGTAGTATGTCGGTGCGCCACCATTAGCTTC
>JAEEHO010000126.1 GCA_016280845.1 Paludibacteraceae bacterium
ATTAGAACCATGACCGCCTGTTATCTTCAAATTCTCCAAGTGCGTAGAAATTCCAAGAATCTTAATTGTTGTATTATTGACTGTTGTAGTACCTGAAATCCAAGAAATTCCATCCGACTCTGGATCGGTTCCCCGAATCGTTACAGAAGTAGGAGGAGTAATACCAAATACACTAGCATTTACAGCCGCACCGTTCTCGGCTTTTACAATTCCACTTACATGAATGATATAGTCTATTTGCTTCGACATGTGTTCAATAGCTAAGTTTAGTGTTTCATAAGGTTTCTCGGCAGTACCATCGCCGTTCGAGTTGCTTCCAGGCGGATTGCTTGACGCGGACGCCACATAAATGTGCGGATTATAAACAGCCTTTCCAATATCGGTGCCCGTTGTTCCAATCATGTAGCTTGTGTCTGCAAGAACAAAATGGCTTGCCGCGTTTGCGACAACGGATGTTGCACCAGTTGTTACAGGCTCAAGGATTGTCGAACCCAGTTCATATGTAAAAAGCGTAAGACGCAATTTTTCGCTGCAAGAGAAATTATCCCCTATCTTAATTCCGGGATAACCATAGATTGCATTTTTCTGAGTTGAATTTGTAGGAATTCTTATGTCTCCATTAAGCGTAAGCTGGTTTGTAGCAGCATTGTTTAATATTACATATTCTGTCGTGTTATCATGGAAATAACAACCATTAATTTTTAATATATTACAATTGTATATCAGGACACTGTTACCACCACTTCCTGTTCCAGACTTACAACCGTAAATTTCGCATTGTTCCAGCGTTACAGTTCCTCCGCTGTTCCAAACAGCGCTTCCGTTCGTACGATATGTCTTAGTTATGTCGCAATTTCTAAGCGTTACGTTCGAATTTGTATCGGCGTATAAGCCTAAACAGTCATCATCTATAGAAGTGCTTTCTAACGTTACATTTTCAATCGTAACAGGAACAGTAGTAGCAACATTGATTATATTTGTCACATTAGAATTCGGTTTTTTTATCGTCTTTTTTGTGCCGTAGCCTCTTATCGTCAATGTTCCGTTTATCAAAGCATTTGAATTAACTGTAGAACTTTGAATGCTGATCATTTCCTGAATGTCGGTCTTTAAGCGGATAATATAATTGGTTCCAGCTGTACCATTTCCAATTCTTTCAAGAACCCTACCTACTGTAGCATACGGATTTTGCGCTGAGCCATCGGCAGTATCGTTGTCTCCCGTATTTGAAACGTAGAAAATCGTGCGCGCGTAGGCGGCAATCATCGCATCTGTCACTCCAAACAGGTGACTGCTGTTAATCGGACAATTGCTTGTACCATCGCCATACCAAGTATCTGTCTTCAAGTTGTCGTATACGTTTATAACCTGGTCGTATGAATATATTTCGTTGTTGCTGCTATTGTAGAAAATGAGCGTTGCTGGGTATGTGCCGCTTGCAATTTTTGTTTTTTCTATAGAAAAAGACGTACCGTCAACATCGAATTTTTCTTCGGAATCGCCATTGAATCCAATCAAACCGATGTGTTTAACTGATGAAGGAAACATTATGTCCAAACTGATGCTTCCCGTGCTTTCCTGTGTGGGCCTTAGCGTAAGGTCAAGAGCCGTAGCTGCATCTGCCGCCGTAAGATTATTCGGATACGTGTATTTTGCGACAAGCTTTTTCGTGGGCGATGACTCGCCTGTTTCCTGCGATTTTACGCCAAGCTCTACAGTCCATTTGTGACCTGTCGTGAGCGCGATTGTGTATGTGCCGCTGAAAATGCCGTCCGCTGATATGGTCGGCGAGGGAACTTCGCCAGGTACACGTTGCATTTCGGTCGTGTAGTACGCCTCTACGTAATATGACCTACCATTTTCTGACAGAGTC
Organism: Paludibacteraceae bacterium; assembly: GCA_016280845.1. Taxonomy (GTDB): domain Bacteria; phylum Bacteroidota; class Bacteroidia; order Bacteroidales; family Paludibacteraceae; genus Colicola. The sequence goes on from JAEEHO010000126.1 coordinate 1,874, forward strand.
GGTGAAGGCATCGCCATGCGACCTTGCGCATCAGAAGTCACGCCACCATAATTTGCAGGACTGCCGCCAACAAAAAGGGACGGAGCCGCGCCAGCAACGTTTCTAAAATCCACAGCCACAGAGCCGGATATCAGGACAACCTCGCCTTCCTGACCAGAAGAAGTGCCCGGTGCCACGTTCAGCGGCGAAAGAATATCTGAGCAGGAGACAAACGCCAATGACACAGCGAACAATGAGAAAAAAGCGAAAATCGTAAAGCATGAAAAAAAGTCATTGTGTTTTTTATATCGTAAAACCATTTTTATCTCCAAACATCTCCAAAACTTTCTTTATATATTACCGGGCGCATCCGTCCGCCGTTACGGACGGCCGGTTGTTGCGGGGTTTGCTAACGCGCATTCGTAGTCAGCACGCTGACTACGAACAGCCCTTACGGGCTGCCCCTACACCCCCTTGCGCATGGTAGGCACGATTAGTTATTGCGCAACCACCTTACCTTCTGAGTCTATTTTATAGTTAGTACTGTTGTACGGTGTAACAGCAATTTTGCTGATTGAAGCCTCAAAATCGTCATCAGAAACTCCGTCTGCCTTCTCTACTACAGTACTGGTGCTTGGATAGTTGATTGGTGTTATTGTCGCGGAAATTCCTCCTGCTTCCTCAGGTGGTACAAGAGCACCGGTAACTATAATTTTCTTCGATTCAGAACTAATACGGATATCATTGTCGGATGCTATATACACAGAATTACTTATACGGAATGAATCTCCTCCACCGATATAAACAGCTTTTCCTTGGGAAACAGCAGCATTACCAGCTATTACACCGCCGCTCATTTCAAAGAAGTGCTGATATATATTAACTCCTCCGCCATAACCTGCGGATCCGTTATATTTAATATTGCCAGCAGCCATTTTAAATTCAGGCGGATTTGTTGATGACGATCCTTTTATAAATAAACCGCCTGCGCCAGCCTCTCCAGTACCAGTCTTCGTTGCATAATTGTAATAAATACCGCCAGAAAAACTTGTGTCGGGAACTGGTTCCATCTGCCCGGCAGCAGGTGCAGAATATCCAATGTAAACCTTTGCGCTCAAACCTTCTGTAAAAATACCACCGCCAACTTCTGCTTTATTGGAGTAATTGTCTGCAGTTGCAGCTTCCGTGGCATCAGCATCGCCTATTACAGCAGAGCCGTACATATACATGATGCCGTTCGTCATACTGACACCACCGCCACATTTAGACACGTTGTCTGCTATAACACCGCCACCCATTATGAATTTAGCATTGGTTCCGTCTAAATACACACCACCACCACGGTCACTTGAAGTATTACCGTTTATTGAACCTCCATTCATTACGAAGCTTCCACCGCCTACAGAAACGCCACTACCACCACCAGAAGAACCGGTAGTAGAGTTTTCGCTTATCAAGCCGCCGTTCATAGTAAACGTTCCTCCACCAACATAAACACCACCACCTTTGTAACTGGCTGAGTTTTCGCTTACCAAGCCGTCATACATTGTGAAGTTCCCGCTACTAATATAAATACCACCACCATAATTATTAATTTCGTTAAGTGAAATAGTACCACCATACATCACAATACTAGAGTCTGAAGAACTGCAATAAACAGCCGCACCGTACGCATAACTATTAGGAGAATAACAGAAATTCTGTATTGTTCCACCTTTAAGCACAAAGGAACCAGAAGAAACATTTACTCCGCGCGCTTTCTTGTCATCATCTGTATCAGCCGTATCATCACCGTTCTTGTTGCCGTCAAGGATAAGCCCGCTCCATGTGGGATTCGCACCAGATGATCTGTTACCTTCTATCGTGAATGTCTTGCCAGATTGAACAGTGAACATAGTTTGGTTTTCCGTCTCTCCAGTCCACTTAAGCATCGCCGTGCCATTTTTGTCACCTGCACGATTTTGCCAGCACTCTATCGTTATGTTTTTTGTTATTGTGATTGGTGATGAAACCTCTTCCAGGCTGCCGGCCCTTACGTAAATGACATAATTTGCCGTGCTGTTTGATTTACTGACAATATTCGCGACAGCTTGCTTAACGGTCTTTAGCGGATAAAAAATCGTTCCAGAATTTTCGTCATCGCCGTCTCCGCCAGAACGTCCGTCAACATAAAACTCGTTTGCGGGAAGGTTCATCAGCATTGAATCTGTGACAGAGAACGCGCCGGTGCTTGATATCGGACCAGAGCTTCTGCCTGCAACCCATTTATTCGTTGTCATGCCCGGGAAGACGTTTATTGTCTGGTTCGTGTAGTAACCTTTTGATTCGTCCGAGTTGCTGAAAAAAAGCCGCATTTCGTATGCGCCGCCAGAAACCGATGTTGCTGACAAGCCGCCGTTTTTGGAACAGCTCCAAGAACTCCAAGATGATGATGTTGTCGAGCCGTTCATAGAAACTATACGTACGCTGTTGACCGTCGACGGCAAAGTGCCGAACGAAAGAGAAACCGTGCCGTTTCCGGTGTTGAGCGGTTTGAGCATAAAATCATGAGATGCGACACCCGCGGACGTAAGATCGAATTCGGCAGAATCTGAAAGGATTACATCGTCAGAAGAATTCTTCATAGAAACCGTGACTGTCCAAGTTTTGCCAGACGCAAGGACAAGAGAGAAGCTGTTGCCAGAGACAGTTTTTTCGTCAATCTTCGTACCGTCGCTGGCAGTCGCGTTTACGACCGTTGTACCCCCTGTAGGCATTGTTGGCAAAGCAAGA
>JAEEHO010000127.1 GCA_016280845.1 Paludibacteraceae bacterium
ACTGCATCTTGGCGCGCAGATCCACTCGCAGACAATAGGCTCCCGTCTCATCGCTGGTTGTGCCTATCTTGGTACCGCGAAAATGGATGTTCACGTTCGGTATCGGTTCGCCCGTCGTCTCGTTGACTATCTCGCCGATAATGATCGTCTCTGCCGCTTGCGCCATAGGAGCAAACAGCAGGGCCAACACCATCCACAGCCATATATTCCGTAGTTCTTTCAACTTTAAACTTTCCACTTTCAACCCTTATTCGCCGGATGATACTGCAGCACGGCCTTGCGCAGGTCTTGTACATCCAGGTGCGTATAGATTTCTGTGGTTGCCAGATCCTCGTGACCGAGCAACTGTTGTATGACGCGCAGGTCGGCTCCGTTCTGCAGCAGATGGGTTGCAAACGAATGGCGCAGCGTGTGCGGCGACACCGTCTTGGTTATACCTGCCTCTGCGCACAGACGACGCACGATGGTGAACACCATGGCTCGCGTGAGCGGACGACCGTAGCGGTTCACAAAAGCTATATCTTTCGACTCCGGCTTCAGCGGCCATGTGGCGCGCTCTTGCATCCAATAGCCGAACCACTCTTCCGCCACGGGCGACAGCGGCACCAGACGCTGTTTGCTGCCCTTGCCCTCTATCAGCATATAGTGCTCATCCGGATAGATATGACTGAGTTTCAGGTCCACCAGTTCGCTCACGCGCAGACCGCTACCATAGAGCATCTCCATCATGGCACGATTGCGATGCCCCTCGTTGCTGCTCAGGTCTATCGATGCCATCATCCTGTTCACTTCGTCCAGCGACAGCACCGTCGGCAGATGTTTCTCTTTCTTGGGTCCCTCCAGCAGTTCCGACGGATCCTGCTCTATATAGTCCTTGTATAGCAGAAAGCGGTACCACGAGTGTATGCCGGCCAGTACGCGTGCTTGCGTGGCCGGAGATGATACGGTCTTGAAGATGTCGAATACGAATGCCTGCAGGTCGTCATACGAAGCACGGACCGGATCCACGCCGTGTTCATCCATGTACGAACGCAGTTTGGCCAGATCCATCTCATACCCTTCGATGGTGTGTGCCGAATAGCCTCTCTCCAGACGGAGATAGGTGTGATACTGCTGATAGATATCTATTTCCTGGGTCGCTTTTGCCATGGTATGAGTGCGCCTTGGTAATGGGTCTCGTAGGTAGCCGTGTTGCCATACACATTCCGGAAATAGAATGTCATACGCATGTCCTTCAGATTGTCGGTTGTGTCGCTCACCACTATCGTTCCGCTGTCCAGCAGCTGGATGCTCAGCAGTTGGTTGTCAGCCACATAGAGCAGATACATTCCCGTCGGTATATCGTCAAACGCCTTGCCCGGCAGAAAAGTGAATCGCTCTGCCGTGGTGTCGCTGCGGTACGTGCCGCATACCAGTTGCGAATCCTCCACGAAGATATCGGATATATACAGATTGTAGCCCGTTCCCTTCATGCAGTGGTTCTCGTCCAGCGTCAGTCCGTCCGAATAGAGATCCAGCGCCACCACACCTTGGTTGATCGAGTCGTAGCATTGGCCGTATATCTCCAGCCATCCCTCGGTGAACTCCGAAGGTATACCCTTGCGCACATCCGTCGGGTACTTCGTACATGCTGCCGCCATCCATGCCGCAACACCTGTCACTATATATATCCACTTTCTCTTCATTCCTTCCAATTCTCACCTTTCAATTTTCAATTTCCTCGTCGGGTACCACGCTGCCACCAGTCCCAGCGCCAGCACTATCGCTGCCACCAGCACTATATCTGCCGCTTGCACCTCCACCGGATAAGCCGAAATCACATAGTCGGTACCGTCACCCAGTTTGAGCCAACCGAAATGCTGTTGACCCAGACACACCAGCACACCTATTATCAGTCCGCCTATGGCGCCGAGCGACGAGATCATCCATCCTTCCCAACGGAACAGACGGCGTATGGTCTCTTCATCCGCACCCAGGTGCGACAATATACGTATATCTTCGCTCTTGTCGATGATTAGCATACTCAGCGAACCGATGATGTTGAAGCTGGCTATCAGCAGAATAAAGACCATCAGCAGCATGGTCAGCAGTTTCTCTATACGCAGTATGCGGAAGAAATCGGCCTGCTGTTCGTAGCGGTCCTGCACACGATATCCTTTGCCCAAAATCTTGATTATCTGTGCCTTAATGCGCTTAGTCTTCATTCCTTCCGCAGGCTGTATACGTAGCGCACTCACCGTACAACTGTCGTAGTCGAACAGTCGGCGTGCCAGCGGCAGCGAGACCAGCATCAGTTGGTCGTCATACTCCAGCTGGTTCACCGCAAAAGTACCGGCTATGAATGCATGTTCGTGCCGCAGCGACAGATCGGGACGAAGCATGTTGATACGTCCCGTACGCTCGGGCGCGTACAGATGCAGCGCACCCGTGAAGTGCGCATTGATACCTATCTGCGATGCCAGACCGCGACCTAAAACGCAGCGGTCGAACGCACCGTCCCAGACGCTGTAGTAGCCGTCCGAGATGATCGAGTCGATATGTGCAGTAGCGGTAAAAAGCGAATCCACGCCCATCACGCGCGCGGGCAACTGGTGCTCCTTGTAGCGAATGAGCGCCGTCTGCTCCAGCTGTTCGGATACGGTTGCTATGCCGTCCAACCGGTAGAGCTGCTGCACGGGCAATGTGTCGGTTCGGAATGTCTGTCCTTCGGCGCATGTGACCATCAGCACCGGATCGAACTCGGAGAACATCTGTTCCACGAGCGAACCGAAGCCGTTCATCACGCTGAGCACACACACCATAGCCGCAGTCACCACCGCCACCGCAGCGGCACTAACGCCCGATACGATGTTGATGGCGTTGTGCCCTTTCTTCGAGAAAAGGTACCGCCAGGCTATATGTTGCTCAAACGAAGCCATCCGCCCTTAGCGTTTCAGCAGTTCGTCTATATGCTCCATGCGGTCGATGGTCTCGTCCAGATGGAAGCGTATCTCGGGGATGACGCGCAACTGGTGACGCTCCAGCGTACCTATCTCGCCGCGCAGATGCGGCGTGTTCTCCTCTATGGCCTGCATGGTCTCGGCCACGCGGTCTTGCGGAAAAATGGACAGATAGATATGAGCTATGCTCAGGTCGCTCGACACACGCACTTCGCTCACAGAGATCAGCACTCCGTGCAGCGTGCGCGCGTAGCGCAACAGGATGTCGCTCATGTCTTTTTGGATGAGTCGGGCAATCTTATGTTGTCGGGTTGATTCCATTGTACATAATAATTTAGCAAAACAAGGGAAAGGAGGCTATGCTCTTTTCCCTGTATTTGCGGTGTAGTTTTGGCGTACGCCTCTAATTAAAACTTGTGGCGACCTTCGTCTGCTACGGTCAGTTTCTTACGACCTTTAGCGCGGCGTGCTGCCAGCACGCGACGACCGTTAGCGGTAGCCATTCTCTCCAAGAAACCGTGTTTGTTACGGCGCTTGCGTTGCGATGGTTGGAATGTACGTTTCATTGTCTTATATTGGTTTAAATTTTTTTCTTACTTATTCGGGTTCACGTAAATACACCCACCTCCCAATGAGCATACCACGCGAAAAAGCGTGCAAAGGTACTGCTTTTTTTTGACATACGCAAAAAAAAACCGATTTTTTGCTACTTTTTTGTGTTTTTAGGGCTATTTGCGGCCCTGTTTCGGATGTTTATTGCAATAATTCCTCGGCAAAAGCCTTCACATTGACTCCGTCGAATGTACCGCTGGACATCATCAGCAGCGCTACTCCCTTATGCTCGGCGGAAGCCAACTGACGGCTGACTGTCTCGCGCAGAGCTTGTTGTAGAGCCTGGCTGTCTGTGAAAACCTGCACATTGGCTGATCCGAACGCCTCACGCACTTCGTCGGCCGTGATCGGCGTCAGACGCTTGTGCTCTATCACCTTCGGATTGAAATAGACATAGGCTATATCCGCCTCGGCCATGCAGCCCTTGTACTGCGGCAGAAAATCCGCCATCAGCGACGAGAACGTGTGCAGCTCCATCGCTGCCACCAGCGTCTTCTCCGGATAGCGCTCGCGCACAGCATTGACGGTTGCCTTCAGCTTGCTCGGCGAATGGGCAAAATCCTTGTATGCCACGCTGTCTGTCGTGGCGCATATCTTCTCCAGACGGTTGCTTGCGCCGGAGAAAGTGCTGATCTCGCGGTAGAAATCCTCCGACTTCACACCTATACTGCGGCACGCAAACATAGCGGCCTGCAGGTTTTGCATATTGTGGCGACCGAACACTTGCATCTCAACATCGCCTTCATAGGCATTGTACGGCACACATTGTATATCTTTGCGCGCGTGCTCTGCTATTTGACGCAGATTCTCATCGCCTTCGTAGTAAATAAATGTGCCGTTTGGTTCAAAACTGTCCACAAACCTACGGAAGGTATCCACATATTGCGGGAAAGTAGGGAACACATTGATATGGTCCCACGCTATACCCGTCAGAATAGCTACGTGCGGGTGGTACCAGAGGAATTTGCTACGCAGATCCAGCGGGCTGGTCAGATACTCATCGCCCTCAAAGACCGCATATTTGGCTGTGTCGCTCAGTCGCACCATTCGCTCAAATCCCTCTATCTGTGCACCCACCATATAGTCGGCTTCGATACCGAGTCGGTTGAGCACATAGAGTATCATCGAGGTGGTAGTGGTCTTGCCGTGACTGCCGCCGACAACGATACGTATCTTGTCTTTGGTCTGCTCGTACAGATACTCCGGGAACGAATATATCTTCAGTCCCAGTTGGCGCGCACGCACCAGTTCGGGATTATCCTCGCGCGCGTGCATTCCTAATATAATAGCGTCTATATCAGGAGTGATACGTTCGGGATGCCACCCCATCTCGTCAGGTAGCAGGCCGGCTTCGCGCAGGTGAGTCAGAGCCGGATCGAAGATCTCGTCGTCCGAACCCGTCACCCGGTATCCCGCCTTAGCAGCGACGGCCAATGCCAGATTGTGCATTGCCGCGCCACCAATAGCTATGAAATGTATATGTGTCATATTGTTAGACCACTTCGTTTATGGACCGTCCTTCAGCGAACACCGTGAGCGGTCCGCGTAAGCCGTGCTCAGGCGAACAACTTGCCAAACTCTTCGTGCGAGATAGCCTTCTTCTCGATCTTAGCCACGCCCTTCAGCGCGTCATAGATCTTGTTCTCGGCTACGCGCTCTACGATGCCGCGCAGTTGGTTCTCCTGCTTCAGGATATCCTGAGCGTACTGAGCCAGATACTGGTCGTCCACGTGCATCAGACCGTACTGCATGAACTGCATCTTGGCGATCTCTTTGGCGTAAGCCTCAACATCCTCTTTCTGCACGTCCACCTTGTACTCCTTCATCAGTTGGTCTTTAGCCAGGTGCCATTTCAGTTCCTCCAGCATCTTCGGGAAATCTTTGTCGAGTTCCTCCTGGGTCATTTTGTCGTTGGTAGCGAGTACCCAGCGTTTGAGGAAATCCTCCGGGAACGCCAGTTTCTCCATCTTCTTCATGATGGCCTCTTTAGCGTCCAGTCCGAATTTGTATTTGCTGTCCTCAGCCATGTTAGCCTCGATCTCTGCTTTTACTTTTGCGCGGAAAGCAGCCTCATCCTTAGGAGCGTCAGCGCCGAACACCTTGGTGAACAGCTCTTTGTCGATCTTGGCAGCTGTGTGGCGGGTGATCTCCTGGATTTCGAATGTAAAGTCATTCTTCAGGTCCTTCACCTGCTCTTTGTTGATACCCAGCATCGAGCTGATCTCGGTCTCGTTCTCATATGCCTTAGCCGGATTGAAGGTTACGGTCTCGCCTTTCTTGGCGCCGTAGAACTTCTTCTGCTGTGTCTTCTGCTTCATGTATGCCGGATTGAGGATAGCGCCTTCTTTGACGATCTCGCCGCCAACCTCTTTGCACAGACCTTTGACGATGTCGCCCTCAGCCACTTCCTCGGCTTGCTCATACTCGCCGAAGCGCTCGCTGTAGCTCTTCACCTGGTTGTCCACCATCTCGTCGGTTACCTCGATAGCGTACTCGGTCAGTTTGTCTTTGGCGCTCAGTTTGGCGTCAAACTCCGGAGCCACTGCGATGTCGAATGCGAAGGTGAAGGTGTCCTGGGTATCCATATCGATAGCCGGTGTCAGTTCGTCGTTAGGCAGTGGATCGCCGAGGATCTGCAGTTTGTTGTCCTCAATGTGCTTCTGCAGGTTCTCACCTACCAGTTTATTCAGCGCGTCTGCCAGGATTCCCTTGCCGTACATTTTCTTAACGAGGCCGGCAGGTACCATACCCGGACGGAATCCCGGGATCTGTGCTTTCTGACGCACTTGCTTCAGTTGCTTGTTTACTTCTTCCTGATAATCGGCAGGCTCCAACGTGAGCGTAATCACCGCCTTCAGGTCTTTGATTTCTGTTTGATTGATTTGCATATTAAAATTATTTACGATTATTTCATTTACTATTTGATCATTATTTCTTTGCTTGCGCACGATTATTTTGCAAGCAAAATTTTGTTCATTGAATCATTTAATTAACTATGTTTCAAATGACTAAATAGCCAAATGGTACATAAATGGTAAATGGTAAATGACCCAATGGTAAATGATCACACTCTTCCTGCGCGTTTGCGCTCCAGTTCGTCCAAGATGATCTTGCGGATACGCATAGCGTGCGGAGTAACCTCTACGTACTCATCTTCCTTGATGTACTCCAGCGCTTCCTCCAGGCTCATGCGTACCGGCGGAGCCAATACTGCCTTGTCGTCTGCGCTCTTCGAACGCATATTGGTCAGTTTCTTGCTCTTAGTCACGTTGATGACGATGTCGCCTTCTTTGGCGTTCTCGCCTACTACCTGACCGGCATACACTTCCTCTTGCGGATCGATGAAGAACTTACCGCGGGCTTGCAGTTTATCCAACGCATAGGCATAAGCTGTACCGGTCTCCATAGCGATGAGCGAACCGTTATTACGTTTCACTATCTCGCCCTTCCACGGCTGATACTCCAGGAAGCGGTGTGCCATGATAGCCTCACCGGCGCTGACGTTCATCACGTAAGTACGCATACCCATGATACCGCGGCTCGGAATAGTGAATTCCAGGTGTACTCGGTCATTCACCATCTCCATCTTGGTCATCTCGCCCTTGTGGGTCGAAACGAACTCGATGATCTTACCCGAGCACTCTTCCGGCGTGTTCACCGTCAGGCTCTCTACCGGCTCGCACTTGACGCCGTCAATCTCCTTGACGATCACTTGCGGCTGACCCACTTGCAACTCGTATCCCTCGCGACGCATGGTCTCGATCAGCACGCTCAAGTGCAGCACACCACGGCCGAACACACGCCAACTGCTCTCCTCTGCACCTTTCTCCACGCGCAGCGCCAGGTTCTTTTCCAGCTCTTTGTTCAGTCGGTCTTGGATGTGACGGCTGGTCACGAACTTACCATCTTGACCGAAGAACGGGCTGTCGTTGATGCAGAAGGTCATACTCATCGTCGGCTCGTCGATAGCAATCGGCTTCAGTGCCTCCGGGTTCTCTGCGTCGCAGATCGTATCGCCGATCTCAAATCCGTCAATACCGATCATCGCGCATATATCTCCGTTCTTCACCACGTCGGTCTTCACATGACCCATTCCGTTGAAGGTGTGCAGCTCTTTGATTTTGGTTTTCACCATCGTGCCGTCTTTCTTAGCCAGCGTTACGGCCTGTCCGTCCTTGAACTCGCCGCGATGAACGCGACCGATACAGATACGGCCCACATAACTGTTGTAGTCCAGACTGGTAATCAACATCTGCGGTGTACCCGGGTTCTCCTTTGGAGCAGGGATATACTCGATGATGGCGTCCATCAGGTCAGTCAGGTTGTCGGTCGGTTTCTTCCAATCGCGACTCATCCAGCCGTTCTTTGCACTACCGTACAGCGTTTGAAAATCCAACTGCTCTTCGGTTGCATTCAGGTTGCACATCAGATCGAATACTTCTTCTTGCACCTCGTCCGGACGGCAGTTCAGTTTGTCCACCTTGTTGATCACTACGATTGGTTTCAATCCGATCTCCAGTGCCTTCTGCAGCACAAAGCGTGTCTGAGGCATCGGGCCTTCGAAGGCATCTACCAACAGCAGTACGCCGTCGGCCATGTTCAGCACACGCTCTACCTCACCGCCGAAGTCTGCGTGCCCCGGAGTGTCGATGATGTTGATCTTAACGCCCTTGTACTCGATAGCGACATTCTTCGCCAGAATGGTTATACCACGCTCACGCTCCAGATCGTTGTTGTCAAGGATTAGTTCACCTTTGTTCTCGTTGTCACGGAACAAGTGCGCCGTGTACAGCATCTTATCGACCAGGGTCGTTTTGCCGTGGTCCACGTGCGCAATAATTGCTATATTTCTAATGTTCTGCATAATCTATGATTATATGGCCATAGTCAGCCAAATTTAAAAACGGGCGCAAAGGTACTACAAATTTTTGGAATGTGCAAGATTTTGGGACTAAAAAAACGATTATGCTTGCATAATTGGTTGATTAGGACTAAAAACTTGTCGTTCGCACAACAATGCGAACGTAGCTTCGGGGGAATTGCGAAGCAAGGCGGAGTCCGAAGGTACTATCGAAAAAAAATGACATACACAATAGTGTATGCCACTTTTCTCTATTTTGTAAGATGGTTCTTGCAAATCGTTGCCGCCCTGTGACTTACTTGGCGCGTTGTCCGGTGATGGTGTACAGGCCGTCGGCGGTCTGTATGTACAGCGTGCTGCCAATCAGCACTTTGCGCGCTGCTCCACCCTTCACTGGCGCTTCCTCTATCTCCGTTGTCGTCTGGCACGAAGTGATATAGCGGCTGTATGCGGTTGTCAAGCCTGCGCCGTTTGTCGTTACGGCCACGCTTGCAATACGACGATTGCCACTGGTACCACCTACGGTGAAGATCACAGCGTTAGCCGAACCGGTCCATGTGTCCGTACTGAATGTTCCTACGTTGGTTGAGATCGGGTTCGAACCATCGTTCGAGCCGTATGTCAGAACGATGCCTGTTATGTTGTTGGCTGTAACGGTCATGGAGTTGCTACCATACAGACGTACTGCATTTCCGTTCGTGAAGTACTTAGGCTTATTATTGTTGGTTCCTCCGTCAAAGGTCAGTGTTACCTTGCTTCCGCTTACACTTGTCACCTCTTGCTTGTCGGCAAATCCTGTGGATAGGTCTATCGTTTCTGTGCTTTCTACTTGACTGCTTTGTGTGGTCGTTTGCTTAGCGAAGACAGCGTAGTAGGTCACGTCGGCTGTTACTGCAGGCATCTGATTAGCAGTCTTGTAGAGCACAGCCGGAGCGTCATCCGATGTACCGCTGATTGGTGCGGTGGTCCATCCTACGAACACATTGCTTTCGGTCGAACATGATGTCGGTTCGTCCGGCAGCGCAGTCACTTTGTTATTCTCCTTGATCGAATCCACTTGCAGCTCTTCGCCGTTCACCATCCAGTTCACACCGTGCTTGATAGTCGGCGTTGGAGGCGTCGGAGGAACCGTATCTCCGCTATAGGCGGAAACCAATGTTGCCAAGTCAACACTTTGGCCTTGCTTGTTACCCCAGAGATACTCCGCCAATTGCGGATAATCGATGAAGGGATTGCGGTTACCTTGCTTGTAATCACTTTTATTGTAAGTCGTATTGCCGTAGATAACCTCATTGCGAATCAACTCTTTTTTCGAAACAGGGTCTTGACGGTGCCATTTCATGAGCAGGTCGATGGAATATTGGGTGAAGTATGCCGTTCCGTTGGTGTATTCGAACATCTTCACGCCTCCGTCGGCATAATTAAACTGCTGAGTCATGTAGCATGTAACCATATAGAAGTACGTACGTGCCAAATCGCCTTTGTATTCATTGTCCGGCTCGAAAACAGTACCTACCGAAGAATAATTCGTTCCGTTGTCGGAAACAAACGTACTCAATCCTCTGCGTCCCTTTGCCTGCACGCCGTTGGTGGTGCATTTTTCTCCGTCTGCACATTCGCCGTAAGCATAGTTTCCGCGATTACTATTCACGTAGCAGTTGGTCGGATAGAGATGAAAAGCATCGCTATAGAGAGGTGTTGCCTCATTAAACCAAGATTTGGGGACGGAGTGTTCGCGGTTGTAGCCGCATGTACCATCACAAAAATCGGTGGTGTACGCGGGGTCGCAATAGGAATAGATATCCTCGATCACAGTTCCTTTAGCGTCATAAGTATCGGAGTACTGATAGATATAACGCAGATTGTCATAACTAATCGTTGTGTGCGGTCGGATTTTGCTATTCAACGCAGAACGGATATCCTCGCCGGACTTACCATTGATCGTTTCGTAGTAAGTGGTCAGTGTAGTGGACGGAACGACACTTGTTTCTGCCCAACTGATATGCGCGCAAAGGAGCGCAGCGAAAAAGAAGAATTTCTTCATGACTTAATTAGTAATTAATGAATCTCGGTAGTTAAACACCTTTCACGAGAAAGGGCTGCAAAGGTAGCACAAAATATTGGAATGTGCAAAGAATTGCCGGTAAAAAGCAAATTTATTTGATTTTTTAGCGGATTCGACGCAAAAAACGCCCCGAAGGGCGCTTTTTCAGAATAAGGTCCGTACGGATTCTATCAGGTTGTACCGGGGTCCCCGACAAATTTTAATTTGTGGGGTGAAGGCGTAGCGTAATACGTAGCACTTCACAAGGGCTGTGCCCGTAGTCGTGCGAGTATTAACGCAAGCAAAGCCCTTTGTTAATTGCTAATTGTTAATTGCTACAGTTTCTCTCGACCCTCGATCTTCTCTTCTATTGCCCGCAGTTCCAACTCTGTTTGTTCGGCCTCGGCTGCAGCGAGCGCCTTGCGATGTGCATTGAAGGCCTCATATATAGCATCCACATGCTCCTCCATCTCGCGGTTGCTGATGCTCCCTGCACCTTGCAATACTAATTTGCCTTGGAAATTCAGCAAGCCGTCCACCGTCTCGCGCCAATAACGCAGCGTCAGGTCTTTGCGTTCCTTCACACGCAGTTCTGCCGTGTCAAGGAACAAGGTTGTCAGCCTGTTCAGCGTATCTATCTCGTCTTGCTGCAAATAGTTCTTCGCCGTGTAAATATCGCCTTTGCGCACGATCGTGCCTTGCCACGAAGTCAATGCCATATTCGGCTTTGACGCGTCAGCACGCCCCACAATGATCTCTGCTGCCGTTTGTCCTGTCACGGCGTACAGCAATTTGTTCTGTGTCTCAGCAAAGAACATCTGCGTTGCCTTGTCGGTCTTGTCATAATCGCTGCTCAATGCTAACAGATCTCGTACTTTTTGATAGAATCGTTTTTCGGACGCGCGTATCTCGCGTACACGCTCTAACAACTCATCGAAATAATCCGGACGACCATCGGGATTCTTCAGTCGCTCATCATCCATCGTGAAGCCCTTGACCAGATACTCTTTCAAGTGCTGATTCGCCCAAATACGAAATTGCGTACCGCGCTTGCTCCTCACCCGAAATCCGATTGCCAGAATCATATCCAGCGAATAGAACGTCACCTCATATTTTTTGCCATCTGAGGCAGTAGTAAAGATTTTCTTTACAACTGAATCTGCATCTAATTCTCTATCGTTCAGTATGTTAGCAATGTGCTGACCTATACCTTGCTTAGAGGTGTCAAAAAGTTCTGCCAGTTGATTTTGATTCATCCACACGCTTCCGTCATGGGCATAGAGGACCACACTTGCCTTGCCGTCAATCGTGTTGTAGATGATAATATTGCTTTCGTTATTTGTCATTTGCTATTTTATTTGCAAGTGCAAAGGTACTACAAAAAAATGACATGCGCAAGCGCGCACGCCATTTTTTACAATTTACAATTTACAATGAACAATGAACAAAGCGTTCTGGTGGCTCAGATATGGTATTTTAAGGTCCGTACGGATTCTATCAGGTTGTACCAAACTCCGTAAGCCCTTTGTCAATTATAAATTATTAATTGCTAATTGCTAGAGTCCTTTCTTGCTTGCGTCATAAGACTCTATCGTCCTCGTTTGTATCACGCAGGACGTGTCGCCCTTCTGCCAGTACTCAGACTTGGTGGTGATGGTTCGCGTCGCGTTGCAGCTCTGTAGAATACAGAGTACAGAGCACAGAATACAGACCGATAATGCGGTCAATGTCAATTGCTTTTTCATATTCGTTTTCCTTTCTAAATAAGCCCCCTCCAGCTACCCCCAAGGGGGAGAGAGGAAGCGAGTGTGAATGTTACTCGCGGGGTTAGCCGCGAGAGGTGGACAAGTAGCCCCCTCCAACTCGCCCCAAAGGGGGAGAGAAGAAGCGAGTGTTGGGTTACTCGCTCACGGAGGGAGCGAGCACAGAACACCGTGGATGGTTAAATGGAGGTTGTTCCTTTTGATGCACGGAAAGGAACAAGCTAAAAAAAGGACCAGGCTTCGCGTTCGACAATCGGTCGCTCGGACTGAAGCACAGCTTCATTAAGGCTCCCGATGCCTCCGCTCTCCCCAAAAATTAAAATTTTTCGGGGACCCCAAGCACTCTCCCCTGAGGGGAGAGTTGGAGAGAGGTTGTTGGGTTTTTAGCCTCCGATTTCGGAAG
>JAEEHO010000128.1 GCA_016280845.1 Paludibacteraceae bacterium
CGCGCGACTGCGGCAGATTGATCTTTATATCATTAGGCGAGGACATCGTGCTGGCCATCACAAAGAACAGCAGCAGCAAGAAAATCAAGTCGGTCATTGACGACATGGAGAACGTTGCCTCTACCCTGTTTCGTTTCTTTAGTGCCATAAAACTTAATATTGTTCTTTTTCTTTAATTTTAAGGGTCCCCGAGTACCAACGAACGCGATTATGCCGGTTCGTTCAGCAGGTCCATGAATTCCATCGTACGCGATTCCAGCAAACGCACAACGCGGTCGATACGAGCCACGAGCATATTGTAAGCAAACATAGCCAGAATACCCACAATCAGACCACCGATAGTGGTCACCATGGCCTGGTACATACCGGTTGAGAGGGCCGACATCTCAATCACGCCACCCGAGGTCTGTGCCATGTTATAGAACGTTTGAACCATACCGAGCACTGTTCCGAGGAATCCGAGCATCGGCGCACCGGCTGCGATGGTTGCCATCAGCACCAAACCCTTCTCCAATATACTAACCTCCAGGTTACCGACGTTCTCTACTGCCACCTGAACATCCTGCATCGGACGACCGATACGGCTGATACCCTTCTCGATCATACGAGCCGAAGGAGTGTTGGTCGTGCGGCACAGATTAACGGCGGAATCAATCTTACCGTCGTGGATATAATCACGAATACGGTCCATGAACGACTTATCTTCCTGCGTTGCTTTCTTCAGCACCACCAGGCGCTCAATGAAGATGTAGCATGCAAAGGCCAGCATCGCTGCGAGGATAACCATGATCCAGCCGCCGTACTGCGCCATTTCAAACAAATTAATAGACTCTGGTTCTACCTGTGGCATCTCTTCTGCCAGAGATACTGCACTGTCAATCTGAAGTAACATAAATTGATTTATGATTTAACGGTTTAACGGTTTACGATTCTTTCTTATTTCTTTAACAATTCCAAGTATTCCTGTATGGTCTCCTGGATTCCCAAGTAGAGCGCATCGCAGATGATAGCATGTCCGATGCTCACTTCGGCTGTCCACGGAAAGGCCTGAACGAACGGTTTGAGGTTCTTCAGGTTCAGGTCGTGTCCTGCATTCAGTCCCAGACCCAGTTCGTGCGCTTTCATAGCCGCCGGACGATACATCTCGATGGCTTTCTTGGGATCAGACTCAAACAATTCGGCATACGGGCCTGTGTACAATTCGACGCGGTCGGCGCCGGTACGCAATGCGTACTCCACCATCACCGGATCCGGGTCAACAAATATACTGACGCGCATACGCGAAGCATGCAGTTGGTTGACTACGCCCTTCAGAAAATCCAAATGGCGACGCGTATTCCATCCGTGATTGGATGTCAGCTGACTCGGGTCATCGGGAACCAGCGTCACTTGGGTAGGACGCACATCTTCGACCAGCGCAAGAAAATCGTCCGTCGGGTTGCCCTCCACATTCAGTTCGGTCGTTACCATCGATTTGAGTTGATAGACATCCTCCTTGCGGATATGTCGCTCGTCCGGACGCGGATGCACGGTTATTCCTTGCGCTCCGAATAGTTCGCAGTCCACAGCAAAACGCTGCACGTCAGGCATGTTACCTCCGCGCGCATTTCGCAATGTTGCTACTTTGTTGATGTTTACACTTAGTCTTGTCATTTTATTTCTACTCCCAGAGCATTGTATTCTTTGTCGCCGCGGATGATCACCAACTGGCCGTTACGGAACACTTTGCGTGTCTTGTTTTCGGTGGTAATATCATCCAACGCTTCGTTCTTTCCTTCGGTTTTGAACTCCGCAAATACAATCACCTGGCTGTTCTCTGTGTCCACATTCTCGGCAGTCTCGCCGTTCACGGTTATAGTCAGGCGGTCCAGATCCGGTTTGCCGGATTTCTTGCGGAAATAGTAAGAAACCGTATTGGCTGCGACTGCAAAACGTACTTTGTATGTCGTGCCCGGTTTCAATGTCTCTTCGCTAATCTCTTCTTCGCCTACGGTCAACAGAGTGACGCCTCTCAGGCGAACGGAAGAACCGCTCAGTTTCACCTTGGCCGTACTACCATCGGACGGATCGCCGGCCTCCGGGAAGGTCACGGTTGCATTGATTTTCTTAACTGCTATCGGCGAATAGAATGCTTTTACTTTCTGTGTATTGTCGCTTGCCAACTGTACGGTGTCGCCGCCCAAATACTCATTGCCGTTGTACTCGAAGTGCGAGAACGGGAATTTCTGCAACGTGTCTTTGCCTTGAAGGGCTACAAAGTAGGCATTCTCCATTTTGCTGAGCACGAAATTATCCACTCCGCACAATGGTTCACGCGCTATACTTCCAAGAGAGCATATCTTGGTTGTACCGGTTTGGGTAGCATTCAAAACTTCATAATCATCAAATTTCGGAGAACGATTCTCTCCCTTTATATAGAGATTACCATTCAGGGACATTTCCATAAAATCTTCATTTGACTCAGCATAAGCCTCGAGATGAGAATCGAGGCAGACATTATAGTTGATGATGAACGTAGCGGTAAGCTTCATATCGCCGAATACATCCTTGCCCAACGTAGGTGCATCTACCGGCAAATAGACTTTTTCGCATTGCGCGCCTGCAAAAGCGGAATCTCCTATGCTGGTGGTCACAGACGGAATCCACATGGTCTTACTAAAACTCTCACAGCCATCAAAACTATGTGCACCGAAAGTTTTGAATTGACCGAAATCGAACGTAGCGTTCTTCATTCCATAGCAGATATAGGCCGGCGCATGGTCACCCGTGTTCGTGCTGAAGTCCACATATTCTATCTGCTCACGAATGCTATAGAACGGACTCAAATCTGCCGAAGGATAGTCTTCGGTGAGCGGGCAGTCAATCTGCAAGATTCTCACAGGAGTGCCGGCAAAGATATTTCTTCCAAGCGTTTTCACCGATTCCGGAATAGTTACCGTGGAATAAGACTCGTACTCTTCATTGTATCCACCCGTTGCCGTTCCTGCGAACGCCTGATCGGCAATACTGGTCAGATTGCACTTCTCTATAAAACCGTTCGCATCCAAAGACGAACAGTTGGCAAACGCCA
>JAEEHO010000129.1 GCA_016280845.1 Paludibacteraceae bacterium
ACCCACGCGTGTGAGCAGGTCGTAGTCGGCGCTCAGGTCACCCAGGCGTTCCGGCTTCTCGTCCAGCAGACTGATCTCCATGTCCTCGCGGCTCAACAATTTGGCCAAGTGCGTGCCTACTTCACCGGCACCTGCAATAACGATTCGCATAGTCCTTCTTTATCTAGTTTCAACATATGATACAGTTCCTTGGTACTGCCGTGTTCAACGAATTGGTCGTTGATACCCAGTCGGATGACGCGTGGCGTGTAGCCGTGTTCGGCCATCCATTCCAGTACGGCACTGCCCAATCCGCCGGCAATCATGCCGTCTTCGGCAGTTACAATAGTGCGGTATTTCTTGCCCACCTCGTGCAACAGTTCTTCGTCCAACGGCTTGAGCCAACGCATATCGTAGTGCGCAATTCCGCCTTTGAACTTTGTGTCTTGTCCCTTCGTCACTTCTTCGATGGCTTCGCTCATCGGATTGCCTATACTGCCGATAGTCAGTACTGCCAGGTCTTCGCCGTCTCTGAGTTTAACACCCTTACCGTAACGGAGCGGCTCCGAAGCCGGACATCCGACCGGCGTGCGGCCTCTCGGGTAGCGGATAGCAACCGGTCCGTCCATGGTTTCGGCCATGATCATCATGTTGCGCAGGTCTTCTCCCGTACGCGGCGCACAAATCTGCATGTTGGGTATAGGGCGCAGATAAGTCAGGTCGAGCAATCCGTGGTGGGTGGCACCGTCGTTGCCCACTATACCTGCGCGGTCAATACAGAGCACCACGTGCAGTTTCTGTAGCGCCACATCGTGCACTATATTATCGTACGCGCGTTGCAGGAAGGTCGAGTATTCGTTGCAATAGGGCAACATACCCGCTTTGGCCAGTCCGGCGCTGAAGGTCACGGCGTGTCCCTCGGCTATGCCGACATCAAAAACGCGATCCGGCAACTCCTTCTGCATGATTGACATCGAGCAACCGCTCGGCATGGCCGGCGTGACGCCTACTATCTTGTCGTTCTTTTTTGCCAATTCCAACAATGTCTCGCCAAACACTTCCTGCCACAATGGCACATTCGTCACTTTGCCGTTTGTCCGTTCGCCTGTCTCGACATTGAACTCACCCGGAGCGTGCCAAACGGTTTGGTCGTTCTCTGCGGGCGCATAGCCTTTGCCTTTCTTGGTGATGATATGCAAAACCTTAGGTCCGCGGTGGTTCTTTATTTCGCTCAGGATACGCACCAATCCCTCCACATCATGTCCGTCGGTCGGGCCGAAGTAGCGGATATTCAGACCGGTGAAGATATTGCTTTGCTGACGCGACAATACGGCCTTCAGATTGTTGTTGCGACGCAACATGCGTGCTTTCTTGCGGTCGTCTATCAGGCGCAACTTGACAGCCGCACGATAGAGATTCCATCGTACACGGTTGTACGGCGCACTGGTCGTTATGTCCACCAGGTATTGCGTTATGCCGCCTTTCAGCGGGTCGATAGCCATGTGGTTGTCGTTGAGCACAATCAGCAGATTGTTCTTGTCCATCGAGGTGTTGTTCAGTCCCTCGAAAGCCAATCCGCCAGTCATGGCACCATCACCGATGATTGCCACCACATTTCTTTGCACATTGTCTTTTGCGCAATGTCCGTTGGCTATATCCAGTCCCAACGCAGCGGAAATAGAGTTGCTGGCATGTCCGGCTATGAACGCATCGTATTCGCTCTCTGCAGGATTGGTGAACGGGCTGAGGCCCTTGAACTGGCGGTTGGTGTGGAATCGGTCGCGGCGTCCGGTCAAAATCTTGTGGGCATAGGCCTGGTGTCCGACGTCCCAAACGAGTTTGTCGTCCGGCGTGTCGAATACATAGTGCAGCGCCACGGTCAACTCAATCGCTCCGAGCGACGAAGCCAAGTGACCGGGGTTCTTGCTCAATGCCTCGATGATGAACTGACGCAATTCTGCGCAAACGGCGGGCAATTCCTCTACCGACAGTTTCTTTAGATCCTTGGGCGAATCAATATGATTGATATACTTATACTCCATTATCCTTTGAGCGCCTTGAGTGATTCCTCCAGCGCTGCTATACGTGCTTCTGCGTCTGATTTCTTTTTCTGTTCCAGAGCCACTACTTCCGGCTTGGCGTTCTGCACAAAGCGTTCGTTGCTCAGTTTGGCCATTACGCCGCGCAAGAATCCTTGCTGGTGAGCCAAGTCGACCTCCAGTTTCTTGATTTCCTCGTCCACATTGATGAACTGATCCATCGGGATGGCAAATTCGGTTGTGCCGACGATGAACTTGGATAATTGAGAATTGATATTTGACAATTGAGAATTATCAACGATATCGACATTCGCCAATTTATCCACAAGCGAGTTGAGTTCCACAGGGCTGATGAGCGTGAGGCGCTCTTTCTGCGGAATATTTTTGCTTGCGCGGACAGCACGAACCTCTGTGATGATCTGCTTGAGGTATGCAGTATAGTCTAGGATTGACTCGAAGTTGTCTCGAGATTGACTCGAAGTTGTCTCGAATCGATACCGTGTCGTTACCGTGTCGTTACCGTGTTTTGGAATCATGATAGACTCGCCGGGTTGACGGTCATAGAGGTTTTGCCAGAGTTCTTCTGTGATAAACGGCATAAACGGATGGAGCTGTTTGAGCAGACGATCAAAGAATGCCAACGTAGCATCATAGGTTGCCTTGTCAATCGGTTGCTGATAACCCGGCTTAATCATCTCCAGATACCATCCGCTGAACTCGTCGCAATAGAGTTTGTATATCTCCATAAGCGCTTCGGAGAGACGGTATTTGCTGAAGAGATCGGCGATATTGGCTTCGGTCTCTGCCAGTTGAGCGTTAAACCAGTCGATGGCAAACTTAGAGGTCTCCGGCTGTGGAATGTCTGCTACTTCCAGACCCTTAACCATA
>JAEEHO010000130.1 GCA_016280845.1 Paludibacteraceae bacterium
GCAGTTGCAGGCGAGTCATTGCGAGTGGACAACGCGTGCAGCGAATTGAATCCGCCCACGCCCGAGATAGTCACATCGGCATCTCCGCCACCGGTCAGCAGCACATCGGCATGACCCAAACGGATCTGATCGAACGCCGAAGCCAACGCGTGGGAAGACGACGAGCAAGCGGTGCTAACCGAGAAACTCAAACCACCCAAACCGAAACGGATTGAAATCTGGCCGGCAGCAATACTCGGAATAGCTTTGGGTATTAGGAACGGATTGAAACGTGGCACACCGTCGCCCTTAGCAAAATCCATTATCTCCTCTTCGGTAGAGTGTAAACCACCCATACCGCTTCCCCAAATGATTCCTATACGGCTACGATCTTCTTTCTCCAAATCCAGGCCACTGTCTCTCAGTGCCTCGTCGGCCACACATACAGAGAACTGCGCATAGCGGTCCATCTTGCGTGCCTCCTTGCGGTCGATGATAGTGGTCGGATCGAAATCCTTCACCTCACCGGCAAACTGTGTCTTGAACAAGCTGGCGTCAAACGCTGTGATGGGAGCTATTCCGCTCTTGCCTTCCACCAACGAACGCCAAGTCTCAGGAGCCGAATTGCCCACCGGCGTCAAAGCACCTATTCCCGTTATTACAACTCGTTTTAATTGCATAGTATATATTTTCGTGCAAATATAAAAAGCACGAGTTTACAGGTCGTCCCGTAAACTCGTTACCTGTGTTGAACAAGGATTACTTAGCAGCATTCTCTACATAAGCGATAGCGTCGCCTACAGTAGCAATCTTCTGCGTGTCCTCATCAGGAATCGAGATACCGAACTCCTTCTCGAACTCCATGATCATTTCTACAGTGTCCAACGAGTCTGCACCCAGGTCAGTCTGGAAGTTTGCATCGTTGGTTACCTGAGATTCTTCAACGCCAAGCTTATCAACAATGATTGCTTTAACTTTTGCTTCAATTTCTGCCATAATACTAAATAATTTAGTTAATAATTATGTTTTTAATGTTACGACTCTTCGTACCTTCTTATCCGCATTTAAGCGAAAAACGGCGCAAAAGTACTACTTTTTTTTTGAATATGCAAATTTTTTGAATTATTTTCACTCTTTAGCATCCAAATCTAACATTATTTTGCCCAAATAGGCCCCACTCTTTCCCATTTGGCACAGCGGAACAGAGTCTCCGTTCAAATCGGCGACACGCAAATTATAATATAATTTGTGGGTGTGACCACCGATGACTATATCTATGCCACGCGTGCGTGTCACCATTGCCGAATCGCACACATCACCGTCCGCTTTGCCGAGTGTGCCAAGGTGGCTCAGACAAACCACAATATCGCAGTTCTGCTTGCGCAGTGTGTCTGCCATCTGTTGGGCAACAGGATATGGGTCCAGATAACGCGCGGGCCGGAAATTCTTCTCGGTTATCAACCCGCTCGGATCGTGGCCTAGACCGAAGATACCGATCTTCAATCCGCCGCGATGGATGACTGTATAGGGTCTGACTATATCCTCCAACGGCGTACCCGTGAAATCATAGTTGGCACACACCACCGGGAAGATGGCCGTCTTCAGCACGGCAGCCAGCGTATCCAAACCGTTGTCGAACTCATGATTGCCCAACGTGACGGCATCGTAACCCATCCTGTTCATTGCATCTATCTCCACACGCCCGTGATAGAGATTGAAATATGGCGTGCCTTGGCTGAAATCGCCGGCGTCCACCAGCAATAGATTCGGATCGGCCTTTCGTTCACGCGCAATCAAGCCCATACGACGTGCATAGCCGCCTCGGCCATCCGCCGTTGGCTCCACCTGCGAGTGGGTATCGTTGGTATGCAGAATAGTCAGATGGTCTTGCGGCGTGCAAGCAGCTAGAAAAGCCGCGCATAACAGAATATATATCGATAAGTTTCTCATAGCATCAACAACTGTCAATTATCCATTAAAACCGACGGTTGATCTCGTCGTCCGTTATGCACGTGAGTACCGGTTTGCCGTCCGGCAAGCGCATGTACGAATCCAAGCGCAACAGGCGTTGTACCAAATCGCGCATCTCCTCCGTACTTAGATTGCGTCCGTACGGAATAGCCGCAGTCTCAGCCAGCGACAAAGCTATCTCCTTGCGCCACTCGGCCTGCGTATCCGCTCCGCGCTCGCGCACTTGCGCTAGCACATGCTGCAGAACGGGCAACGGCGAACGGTTGGCCAGTTGGGAAGGAACGCCCTGAATAGAATAACTGTTCGGACTCAACTGCTCGATATCAAAGCCGATAGCGCGCAGGTCCGGCAACATATGGTCCACCAGAATCATCTCGTCAGGCTGCAACTCTAACACTTCGGGGAAGAGCAACTGCTGCATCACCCCTTGCGTGTGCGCCAGTAGTTCCTGCATCTGCGCGTATAGCACAGCCACGTGCGCGCGGTGTTGATTAATACAGAGTACACCTTCCTCGGTCGAGACCAAAATATACTTGCCGCCATGTTGGCCCAACAAGCCGCTCAGTTCTTCGTCTGTAGCCAATGCCGGTTTAGTCTCCTCTATATCCGCTTCGGGCTTGTCCGTCGGCATGGGATCGCTATACAACCTCTCCCAACTATGCGGAGTCGGATGTACGGCAAACGAATTGCTGCTACTGCGCGAATGAAAAGGATTATAGTTCGGGTCAAAAGACACCTGCGGCTGCACCGCCGGTCTGTCACTCGGCAGCGGGATGTCGATGCTGCCTTGTGTATCAAAATCTATCTGCGGCGCCAGGGTGAACTTACCCAACGCCTCGCGAACCGAAGCCATCAGTATCTGGAATATCGTCTGTTCGTCCGCAAACTTGATCTCCGTTTTGGTCGGATGGATATTCACATCTATCGCTTCGGGATTGATGTCAAAATAGATGAAGAAGGACGGTTGATAATCGTTGTTCAGCATACCTGCGTAGGCTGTCTGCACCGCCTTCAAGAAATACGGATGACGCATATAGCGACCGTTCACGAAGAAGTACTGCTCCGCCTTGCGCGTCACCGATTCCGGCTTGACGATAAAGCCGTGTATATTCACCAATTCGGTCTCGGTGCTTATCTCAACCAGACCGGAAGTGTAACTATTGCGTGTCGGATTGCCGAAGATAGTCTCTATACGCTGTTTCTCAGACTGCGCAGGCAGCTCCAACACTATCTCGTCATTGTGCACGAAGGTGAAACCTACCTTCGGATAAACCAGCACAATATGGTAAAACTCAGTCAGCAGATTGCGCAGTTCGGTCTGGTCGGTCTTGAGGAACTTACGACGCACCGGCACATTGAAGAAGAGATTGCTGACCTTGATATTCGTTCCTACGGGGCAACTGCACGATTCGCTGCGCACCACGTTCGACCCGTGTATCTCCAGCAGACATCCCACTTCGTCCTCCGCACGGCGTGTCTGCATCTCCACTTGGGCCACGGCGCATATCGAAGCCAGTGCTTCGCCGCGGAAACCCATCGTTCGCAGGCTGAATAGATCCTGCGCTTGGGTAATCTTGCTCGTTGCATGACGCTCAAACGCCATACGTGCGTCCGTCTCGCTCATGCCCGAACCGTTATCTATCACCTGCAGCAGCGTGCGGCCGGCATCACGAACAATAACCTGAATACGGCTTGCACCCGCATCCAAGCTATTCTCCACCAACTCCTTCAGACACGATGCAGGGCGCTGAATCACCTCGCCTGCAGCTATCTGGTTGGCAACACTGTCCGGTAATAGATGAATAATATCCATGAACTTGTCTTTTACGATAAATCGACATATCGAAATGCCGACATGCCGATTACATCAGATAATAGAAAGCGAAGAGCAGCATGATGAGTACCGCCAGCCAGAAAACCAATCTCGACGGTTTGCGTCTGCGCATCTCGCTCATGTTCTTCTCGTGCTCCTCACGGAACGACCCGTGATGAAGGCGCGCAAGCCTTTTGTCCTTGCGCGCCTCCTTATCCTGGTCGTAATAGATGGGACGATAGTCCCACTCACGGGGTTTCTGTACTTTCGGAAAAAGTACCGACATTTCTTTCAGTTTTCAGTTTTCAGCTTTCAGACAACTGACGGCTGATGGCTGATATCTTACTTAATGATAGCTTGGAAGTCAGCTTCCTCAGCGAACTTAGCGAACTCAATGTCCTCTTTAGCACGCGACTTGAACGAAGCGTCCTTAGCGATAGCATCCTTCAGGTTGCTGTAAACACCGTCTTTGTCGTTGGTGCGAGCTGCTACGATAGCCTTCAGGTAAGAAGTTGTAGCGTTCGGCTCCTTAACGTTGTCCAGAGTCTGACGTGCGCCGGCGTAGTCCTCGTTCAGGATCTGCTGAACAGCAGCGTTGTTGCTTGCGCTCTCGCCATAAGCGTTCTTAGCTGCCTTGTAGTCACCCTTCATGGTGTACAGAGTACCCATAGCACCCTTCAGGTTACCCTTGGTTCCGGCTGCCTTACCCAGATACTCCTCAGCCTTAGCCAAGTCGTTGTCTGCCATAGCTGCCAGACCTGCGTTGTAGTTAATGTCAGCATTGTTTGGCTCGATCTCCAGTGCCTTACCGAAGCAACGACGAGCCTCAGCGATATTGCCATCACCGAAGTAGAGGCGACCCATGTTGTTCCATGCACGATAATCGTTGTATTGATCAGCAGCCTTCTTGTAAGCGTCGATCTTGTCTTGCTTGTCGCTGAACAGAGTAGCAGCGTAGAGCAACTCCTCAACGCTCAGCTGAGAAGGATCCTCCTTGGTCAGTTGCTTGATCTCCTCATCACTCTTACCGATCAGGTCGGTGGTCAGAACGAGACGGCTGCGACGCAATGCCGGCAGAATCTCCTCTGCGATGTTGCCATATACAGAGCTCAGGTTCTTGATCTGTGCCTCACGCTCCTCAGGATCGCTATACATCGACAGAACGCGAAGAACGAGCTCCTTGTCTTGCATATTGCTCTGCTCCATAGCCTTCTGGAAACCATCCCAGTCCTCAGCGGTGATGTTCGAAGCGATCTCAACGCTCATCTTGTTCTTCTTCAGATCCTGCTTCAGGAAGTTAGCAGCGTTGTTCTGACGGTTCTTTGCCAAGTTCTCGTTCAGACTCTGAGCACCATCCGGCGAAGCGTAGCCGCTGATCTCAAGTTTGTTGATCTCTTTGCGATCGTCATCCTTGGTAGCCTTGATAGCCTCTTTCAGGTTGTTGATAGCCTCCGACTTGGTCTCGTTCGGACGAACGTTTGCCTGTTGGATGAGGAACTTGATGTCAGCCTCAGTGGTCTCTTGGATAACGCGTTGGAATTTATCCGGAGTCAAAACCGGCTTGTTGTCACCTGCTGTAGCCAACTCGCTGGTAGCTACCATACCGTCAGCAATCTTCAGATCAGGGATCTTAATCTCTTTTTTCTTGATGTGTGCATCAAAGCGCAGATAGAGTTCACACTTGCGCATAGCCGGCTCATAATCGAACGAGCAGCTCTGGCTATACTTGCCACCCTTTGCGTAATTAACGGTTTTACCGTTCTCTTTCGACTTCTCACCTACATAGGTCTGAGGCTCACCGAGCAACTCTTTACCTCCGAACTTCAATACTGGAGTTACAACCAATACACCGTTCTTTGCGAATTTTTTCTGTGGGAAGGTACCGGTAATTTCAGCATCTACTTTGCTACCGCGCTTCTCCAGCGGACTCGGATTAACCGTGATCTCTTCCGGTTTCGGCAGCGACTTGCTGCACGATGCCAACACTGCAACTACTGCAACGAGGCTAAGAAACAAACCTTTCTTCATAACGTACAAAATATAAATAAATTAGTTTTAAAATTTGTTAATTAGTCAATGTATTTCCTGGTATTATCACGCCCACCAAGCGGGCGCACTCACACCCACGGATAACGTGTATCCATACTTTAACGGCTGCAAAATTACAACAATTTTTTCAAATACACAAATATTTTGTGAATTTTTTTTAAGAAACATGTACTTTATATCTGTTTTCAGACCTCCAAACCATGCGCACACTTGCATATATGCGAGATTTACACTACCTTTGCACCCCGGTAACAAAATATACATCGCAATGAAAAAAATTGTTTATATACTCCTGGTGGCTGCACTTTGCGCAGCCTGCCACCGCACTTCGCGCGTAGAGCAATACCGCGCCGAAAAGCATATCCAGGATAGCATTGCGCTCGGCGAACAAGAACGCAGCCTGGCCTACTACCAGCAGCAACTCGAACTGCTCACTCCGCAGGTTGACAGCCTGATGACATACTTTAAGTATGAGCGCAACGAAAAATATCAGGACCACGGCTATTATGTCGTCCAGAATGCCAAACTGAAAGTCTATGCCGGCGATCTCAGAATCATGGTGCGCGATGACGCTCAGGATCTGGTGGTTTACCGCAACGGCAAACGCCTTCCCGAATCCGCTGATGCCTTGCAGGGAAAGAGTCGGGAAGCTCTGGAGTGCGCACAACACCTGCAAACAGTCATGGCCGATATACACGAACTGGAAAATCGTATCCGCAAAACATCGCTCGAGGTACAAAAATACCAAAAAAGATTGCAAAAGAATTAAATATTTGTGTATTCAATTTTTTTTTTGTACCTTTGCGCCCGAATTGTGTATTAACGCTATCTATACGTAATGTCAGAAACTAAATACGAAAGCAAAATAACTTCTGCTTGCTGCACGGCAACGCAGGCTTATCGCGTGCTGAGCGACCTCAAGAATCTTGAGCGCGTACGCGACCTTATCCCAAAAGATAAGATTCAGGAACTGGAGATCGAGTCGGACTACGTCCGCATCAAGGTGGACGGACTCGCACAAAAAATTACCATCGCTATCGTCGAACGCGCAGAAAACGATTTTGTCAAGTTCGGCATCGAAGGAGTGCCGATGGATGCTCACTTGTGGATTCAGATGAAGGAAGTATCATCCGTTGATACACGTATTCGTCTGACTATCAAGGCAGACATCCCGATGATGTTCCGCATGATGATCGGCAACAAACTGCAAACAGGCCTCGATCAGGCGGCCGAAATGCTCGCTCAGTTCCCATATGCCCAGTGGCAATAAAACCCGGAGGCAACAACAATGAATATGAAAACACTACGTATACACAGAGAAGGACGCAATTTGATTTTTGGTACTGCGTTACTTTTGTTTCTTTTTAATGTGCCGATTTATCTCTATTTCCCGCATTGGATCTTCGGCATCACTCTGGCGCTGGCAGCACTGCTGTTGGTCTTTGTCACCTATTTCTTCCGCAACCCTGTGCGCGTATTGGAAATAGATGACCCCAATTTCCTCATCGCGCCGGCTGACGGCCGCGTTGTGGTGATTGAGCCGACCGACGAAAACGAGTATTTCCACGAGCGCAAACTGCAAGTGTCTATCTTCATGTCACCGTTCAACGTACACGCCAACTGGTATCCCATTGAGGGTCAGGTACTTATCTCCGAGCACCAGAAAGGTCGTCACAAAGGCGCATGGCTGCCCAAATCAAGCACCGAGAACGAACGATCGCTGATTGTCATCGAGACACCCAACAAGGTGCAGATTGCCGTACGACAGATAGCCGGAGCCATGGCACGCCGTATCGTTACCTACGCAACACCTGGACACCAGATTCACCGCAATACGCACCTCGGATTCATCAAACTCGGATCACGCGTGGATATGTATCTCCCGCTGGACACCGAGATGTTTGTTGAGGTAGGCGAATCCGTTCGTGGCAACGAAACCATCATCGGACGTCTCGCCGACTGATAATTGTCGAATCTTTAAATCTACGATATTATGGATAAGTTTGAAGAACTGTTCGCGCAGTATCCCTGCCCGTTCAACGATGAGCAAGTCAAGGCTCAAGTAACAGATATTCTGGCAAATCATTTTGCCGAGAACAACAATATCGAGGTCTGGAAACAATGCCTCCACCAGATTGACTACACCACGCTTAGCGCCGACGATACCATTGCTAAGGTGGAGAAGATGGCCAATGCCGTCAATACGTTTGAGAAAGAGTTTCCGGGTATTCCTAATGTAGCCGCTATCTGCGTCTATCCCGCAATGGCTGAGTATGTTCGCCGTGCGCTCAACGACCCGAAATTCAATATCGCTTGCGTCAGCGGCGTTTTCCCAAGTTCGCAGAGCTTCCTCGAGGTCAAAGTGGCAGAAACGGCTCTGGCTCTCCGTGCCGGTGCAACCGAGATCGACATCGTTCTTTCTGTAGGTAAATTCCTCGAGGGACGTTACCAGGAGTGCTTCGACGAGATCAGCGAATTGAAGGCTGTCTGCGGCGATCATCACCTGAAAGTTATTCTTGAGACAGGTCTGCTTCAGTCCGCAGAGAATATTTGGCGCGCCTCGATCCTCTCAATGGCTGCCGGAGCCGATTTTATCAAGACTTCGACCGGCAAGATTAGCGTCAACGCAACGCCGGAAGCAACCTTCGTCATGTGCAATGCTATCAAGGCTTGGCGCGAAAAAACAGGCGAGAAGAAGTGCTACAAACCTGCGGGTGGCGTCAGCACAACCGAAGAAGCCGTGCAGCACTATACACTGGTCAAAGAGATTCTCGGCAAAGAGTGGCTCAACAACGAGTCTTTCCGTTTCGGTGCCAGCCGCCTTGCCAACAACCTGCTCTCCAGCATTGTAGGCAAAGAAACCAAGTTCTTCTAAAGAACAGAAGGGTAGTCGGTGTTTCGTCCTGTTCCCTGTAACCCATCACCCGTTCCCCTTTCTCCCCCCTTTATCGAAAAGATTAGGGGGTGTTCTCGAGCCATTCTCGAGCCATTCTCGAAACAGTTTCGAGACAATCCTAGACTTTACTCGAGACTATTACTCCCCCTTGTTGAGGTGGTTAGGAGGGTATTACAAAAAAGAGCAACCGTCAAGTTGCTCTTTTTGTTAGTTAGGTTAATTCTGCGGATTACTTGTCGCTGCTGCCCATGTTGTAGCACGCCTCGGAATCTTTGGCAGAAACGGCTACATAACTGTAGGAAGCAGAAGCTAGATCACCTGTTTGTGCTGCAAGCCACATAGCCTCTTCCAGACCGCATACCAACGCAAACTCAGTTGACCATTCGTACGTTACTTTGTCCTTAGCCTCAATATTAAGACCCAAGGCGGACACTTTGGTAGTGGAAATCACTTTCCAGCATCTCTCTTTCTTGTTGTCATAGTGACGGCCGTTAACTGTACATTTGTCTGTATCAATCTGCGGCATGTCACCTCCGGATTCGTAACGTTTGGAGTCTCCGCCACCCATGCAGCTCGCCATCAAAACAACAGTCATTGCCATGCAGACATATGCAAAGAATTTTTTCATAATAGAAAGTTTTTGTTTAATAATGTATATTACACTTATTTTTAGCAAAAGGCGCAGAGCAACAGCTCTACGCCTTTTGCTTTTTAATTAATCCAATGGATTAGTTAGCGCTGTCACCCTTAGCGTAGCATGCCTCTGAATCATCAGCAGGAGACTCTACATAAGAGTACTTTGCTTTTGTGAAAGGAAGTGCAGCCTCAACAGCCATAATCGACTCCTCCTCGCAAACGAGGAAGAACTCTGTACCCCATACATAAGATTTGGTTGTTTCAGAAGAAGAAATACCCATAGCTGAAGCAGTAATAGTCATGGAAACTTCCCAGCACTTTGCAGTGTTGTTGTCGTAAGCGATGCCGTTTACAGTGCACTTGTCATTGTCAATAACAGGAGTTTTGCCGTTTTTGTAACGCTCGCTGCTACCATTACCAGATGCACAACTTGCAAAAACAACTGCGATAGCCATTACAGCTACGTAAAAAAACTTTTTCATTGCAATAAAAAATTTAATGAATAAATAATTAATTGATAGTAAATATAAGATTAAAATTTAATCTTTTTTTCATGTTAAGCGGCGCAAAGATAGTGCTTTTTTTTCATATGACCAAAAAAAAACGTACTTTTTCGCCGTTTTTTTGTTAAAAAGAGTAAAATACCCATTCGTAGGTATTGCGTATATGCCTAAAAAGCAGTAATTTTGCGGTCGCTTACGTAAATAGTAATGAATAGTACACACAAAATAGCAGTCATCGGTTTGCCGCAGAGCGGAAAGAGTGCATTGAGACATGCACTCCAGACGCTTATCGAACAACGCTTCGATACCGACAACGAACCGCACAACATTGATTTTGTTGAGATTCACAACTCCGATGAACTGCACGACCACACCTACGATGTAGTATTACAAGTCATCGATTCTACGCGTCTGGAAGAATCGTTGATGCTGACGCCGCATATCATTGATGAGCAGGAGAAAATAGTATTGGCCATCGGTCGATATGACTTGCTGCTCAAGACGGACCATTCGGTGGATTTGCCCGAGTTGCAAAAACTGATCGGTGTTCCCGTCTGCCGTGTATCAGTTCGCAAGAACTACGGTTTGGACGAGTGTCTCGA
>JAEEHO010000131.1 GCA_016280845.1 Paludibacteraceae bacterium
GACTCGATCACCCGTCTAGCGCGCGCATATAATACAGTAGCGCCGTCCAGCGGTAAAGTATTGTCCGGTGGTGTGGAAGCGCAGGCGCTGCACAAGCCGAAGCGATTCTTCGGTGCCGCACGTAACATAGAGAACGGCGGTTCGCTGACCATCATCGCCACCGCGCTGACCGAGACCGGAAGCAAGATGGACGACCTGATCTTCGAGGAATTCAAGGGAACGGGTAACATGGAGTTGCAGCTGGACCGCAAGTTGGCCAACAAACGCGTGTTCCCGGCCGTGGATATACCTGCATCCAGCACACGCCGCGATGACCTGCTACTGCCGCCGGATATACTGAGCCGCATGTGGCAGATACGCAAGCAGCTGAGCGACATGAACGGTCAAGAAGCGATGGAGAAACTGAAATCGTACATGGAGCGCACCGAGGACAACGAGGAGTTCCTGCTCGCCGTAAACGGCGCACGTTAATCAAAACTTACTTTGATAGAGGTTTAGTCGGGGTTTTATCGGGGTTTTCAACATCAAAAATCAATCGTTTTATCAAGTTGGTAACAATTGCTATTCTCAATGGTCCGAACCTGAATCGTCTGGGAAAACGTAAACCGGAGATTTACGGAAATGTATCTATGGCACAGATTTTGTTGTCTATTCAGCAACGCTGGCCTGATGTGCATTTTGTCTATAGGCAATCCAACCACGAGGGAGACCTGATTGATTGGATCCAAGAGTGTTCCGACCAAGTCTGTGGCATTGTGCTCAATGCCGGCGGATACACGCACACCAGTGTAGCGTTACGCGATGCAGTAGAAGACTGCGAGTGTCCGGTGGTTGAGGTTCACATTAGCGATATCAGCCAACGCGAACCGTTCCGTCGAATGAGTCTTCTCACGGACGTGTGCGCGCATAACGTAATTGGAAAAGGTACAAATGGTTACGCAGACGCTATAGAGTGGCTGCTAAAAAACAAAGAATAGTTTGAAAAAAGTCTTAACAATAACGTGTCTGTTAGCCGCCTGCCTGATTGCATTGGCAGAGAATAGTGTCACAGGACGTGTGCTGGATCAAGCAACACGACAGGCGATTGACTATGCCAACGTCAGCATCGTGCGCGAAGGCGAGACTGTGCCTGCGGGTGGTACCATCACCGATGCAACAGGCAATTTCACCATCCATAATCTAAAGGACGGCACATACATTGTCACCGTCTCTTTTATGGGTTATCGCGACATCACACGCACTGTCACCATGGCCGGCAAAGCCGTGGCGCTGGGCAATATCATGCTCCAGGAAGACGCACAGGCGCTGAGCGAAGTGGAGGTGGTGGGCCAGAACAGTTCGATGAAGTTCGAACTGGACAAGAAGGTGTTCACCGTGGACCAGAACATCGCTTCGGCCGGTGCCAGCGTAACGGATGTATTGGAGAACATCCCATCGGTGGATGTGGACCAGGAAGGCAATATATCGCTGCGCAACTCGGAGGATGTCGAGATTTGGATCAACGGCAAACCGGCCGGTCTAAACAGCGAAAACCGCGCGCAGGTGCTGCAACAGATGCCGGCTGGAACGATCGAGAAGATCGAGGTGATTACCAATCCGTCGGCAAAGTTCTCGCCGGAAGGATCATCGGGTATCATCAACCTAGTGATGAAGAAGGACAGTAAGGCCGGATTCTACGGCTCGGTGCAAGCAGGACTAAGCTACGCACTTGCGGCACCATGGAACGTGCCACCGGGCGGCAACGCAAGCTTCAACATCAACTTCAACTCCGGCGTGGTGGACGGTTACTTCAATGTGGGCTACCGTTATCACGTCAGCAATGGCGGCAGCAAGACCGACCGATACAATCTGAACGGCGCGGGAGACCAGGAACTGGACTCGAGTCTGATTCGTTCACACCTGATACAAGACGGTCAGCAGACCCGTCGCGGCGGCGGTATGTTCACTCGCGCCGGACTTAACTTCCACCTGGCTAAGCACTCTACCCTGGGCATAAGCGGATTCGGTATGGTGAGCGACCCGAAGGTGATGAACGGACACAATAATTATACGCGCACGTACACGCTGGCGGACGCTGCGGGCAACATCACGCGCGACTATGTGCGCCAGCAGTCGGGCAACAACTGGCATCCTGGCGGCGAAGCGACACTGGACTATACGCTGGACTACAACAACCATCGCCTGGATCTGAGCGCCACCTACAACCATTTCACATGGAATCAGGAGATCGACTATACGCAGACAGAAGCCGGACGCGACACTATGTATCAGTCGCAGAACAGCTATAGCACCGATCCGGGCATTGAGTTGCATGCAGACTACGAGTGGAAACCGACGCCGCAGAGTCGTTTAGAGGGTGGCTATGCTTACACGCGCGAATGGGGCAGCAGCCGGGGCGACGCATTTGACGTCATAGGCGGAACTGACAAAGAGATATACGCATATTACCAGCACACCGAAACGCTCATGCAGAATCATGCGCTCTATGTCACCTACGGCAACCGATTCTGGGACAAACTTTCTATCCAGGTCGGCCTGCGCGGCGAGTACTATATGCGTCATCTGGAATCAACCTACAAGAACGATGCGGGCGAGGAGAAAGATTCGTACGAGACCTGTCCGAACAAGAAAGATACCGCCTATTTCCAACTCTTCCCGAGCGCCTATATCAGTTACGACTTCGGCAACGGACATGAGTTGCAACTCAACTACACACGACGTATCAACCGCCCGTGGGGACACCAGATCAACCCGCGAATGGACTTCAGCGATAGTACCAACATCAGCTACGGAAATGTGGACCTGCTACCCGCCTACTCCAACAATCTGGAACTAAATTACCTGAAGACATGGGAACGCCATACGCTCTCAGCCGGAATGTTCTGGCGCTATCGCGAAGGCGTGGTACAGAATATCAAATACATGGACGGAGATGTGATGAAGAATACCTACTTCAACCTCTCCACCCGTCAGGAACTGGGAATAGAAGTGGTAGCCAAGAACAAGTTGTTCGGCGAGGTGCTGCAACTGACCACCAGCGCCAATTTCTACTGGAACAATCTGGCCGCTCTGCACGACAGCATTGTGCATCAGGGTGTTACAATACCTATTGACCTGGCAGGACAAAATATCTTTGCCGGCTCGGTGCGCATCAATGCGCAGTTTATGTTCACCAAGAACTTCACTGGCCAGATATCCGCCAACTACCGCAGCCCGCGCGTGGTGGCACAGGGTACAACCAGCCACAGCTACTCGATTGATCTGGGTCTGCGCCATACGTTCCTGAACAAGCAATTGGCTTTGGCACTCAACGTGCGTGACCTGCTGGACAGCCGCGCACGGCGCAATACAACGTGGGGAGACGGCTTCTGGCAATTCAGCGAGAACCGCTGGCACTCGCGTAATATCAGTTTGATACTGACCTACAACTTCGGCAACAATCGTCAACGTCGCGGCGACCGCGGAGAAATGCAAGGAGGCCGTGATGATTCGGACGATAGCGGAAATATGGAAACAAATGGTGATTTTTAAAATTTGAATATTTTGAGAAACAGCAGCAAATACATAGTAGCGTTTGTTCTGTGTCTGGTGGCTTATCCGCCGCTGATGGCACAAAGAGGACAAAACAGACCCTACGTGGACGACAAACTCTTCCACTTCGGTTTCCAGTTGGGATTGAATTTTTCATCGTTCGGCGTGACCGACTCTGAGCTGCCGCTTTATAACGAGTTGACCGGCGAAACCGAGATCTATCATGCACGTGTCAGTACCGTAATGCCGGGTTTCAATGTCGGCTTCATCACCGACCTGCGTCTGTGCCGATTCCTCAATCTGCGTTTCTGCCCGGGCATGCAATTCGCCAGCCGCACATTGAACTACAAGACCGAGAGCGGCCGCGATGTAGTGGGAACTCCGGGTAAATACGGCTCTACGATCGATGTGCTGGCTATTCCTATGCACCTGCCGCTGTACCTCAAGTGGTCGGCAGAACGCGAGGGCAACTACCGCCCATACGTGATTGCCGGAGGCGGCGTCAGTTTTAATGTGAGCCGCGACCGCGAGAAACCTATTCTGCTCAACATGATGGACTATTTCTGCGAAGCAGGCTTCGGCGTGGATTTCTATTTCCGCTGGTTCAAGTTTTGTCCCGAGCTGACCTACCGTATCGGCTTTGCAGACCAGTTGTGCCCGCTGGATCAACACACAACAGTGGGACCGCAGGACGAGTTCTACACCCGTTCGCTCTCACGACTGACCAGCCACTGTATATGCTTGACATTCAACTTCGAATAAATGCGCAAACTGCTACCCGTCATATTATTCGCACTGGCTTGCGTCGGTTGCCGCGAGTACCAGGTGGCAGATGATCCTTCGCTGAAACTGTCTTTCTCTTGCGACACGCTGAGTTTTGACACCGTTTTCACCCAACAGGGCAGTGCCACACTGCAGATGAAGGTCTACAACCGCAATGCCAACGCCCTGGTGATTGACCATGTAGGGCTGAGAGACGGCAAGGCGTTTGTGGTCAATGTGGACGGCGAACAGCAGTTGACGCGTCTCAAGAACTTGCAAATCAACGGTGGCGACAGTCTATTTGTCTTCGT
This sequence comes from Paludibacteraceae bacterium, assembly GCA_016280845.1. Taxonomy (GTDB): domain Bacteria; phylum Bacteroidota; class Bacteroidia; order Bacteroidales; family Paludibacteraceae; genus Colicola. Next base: position 4,605 of record JAEEHO010000131.1, read on the forward strand.
GCGCGTGGACATCGATCCAACGGCATCCAACAGTCCTGTGCTGGTGAGCGACCTGCTCTCTTTTCACCTGACATCCGGTGTCACACAATCCGTAACGCTGGAGGCTTACGGCCAGGATGTAAAGCGTCTGGGCAAAGCCGGAAGGTGCTGGTACGCCAACGATTATACCTTCACCGCCGACAAACCGTATCTGCTGACCGATACCGTTGTTATACAGGGTACACTGACCATGCAGGCCGGCGCAACGCTCTATATGCACCGCGGCGCGTGTCTGTACGCACTGGGAAATGTACAGGCCGATGGTACGCTGGACAAGCCTATTCTGATACGCGGGGACCGCATGGACAGATTGTTCGACAGCGTTCCTTACCTATACGCTTCGGGCAGTTGGAACGGTATATATCTGCAGTCGAACCAAGGCGGCACGACATATAATCTGTCGTACATGGAAATTCTCTCCGGCAATGTAGGATTGTACTGCTACAGCGACCAGACAAGTAATCTGCCGATGCTGCGCATGGACGGTTGCCGTATTCACAATCACTCGCTGTACGGACTCGTGCTCATGCACGTCGATGCGCTAGTAACCAACACAATCATAAGCAACTGCGCCTCCTACTGTCTCTATTGTTCGGGCGGCAATCACGAGTTTATCCATTCCACTATCGCTTCCTTCTACGACTCCACCAATATCCGTATTCACTCAACGAGCAAAGATGGGTCCGGAGCTGTTTTTATCGATAATCTGAGTAAGGAACAACCGCAGACGAACACCTCGTTCTACAATAGTATCATCACCGGTTCCAAATCCAACCAACTGGTAGTTGCCACTCCGTTCGACCGCTATTACCCCGGTTCGTTCATCGGCAATTATTTGAAGACCGATACACTGGCTATTCCTCATGCCGAGCGCAATGTCTATTGGCAGTCAACAGACTCTACTTGGGTATTTAGAAACATCTACTATGGAACACGGCTCCCGGATTCTCTAAAAAAATATTATACACACAAGGAGTTTAAACCATACGAATACTACGATTTTCGTTTAGACTCCCTCAGTCCGGCTATCGGCATTGGCGACAGTCTGACGGCTGTGCCCTATCCTACCGACCGCCTCGGCATCTCGCGTGCACTATGCAAACCTGATGCGGGATGCTATCAACACGACGAAAAGTGAAAAGTAAAAGATAATGAAGCGACATCTACTATATTGCCTTAGTTTACTGCTGCTGCCATGCTCCATGCTGGCGCAATACAACGTGACCGGTAAGGTCGTATCGGCTACGGACGGCAGCGTTCTGGAGATGACCACTATTCGTTTGTTCCGCTACGCGGACAACGACAGCACACTTGTCCAAGGTGCGCAAACCGATATGGACGGTACGTTCGTTCTGCACGGAATAGCGTCCGGCAATTATAAACTCTATATATCGAATATCGGTTTCAAAGAGCAAAGCAAGTCTATTCGTATCACGGATGGCGACTACACATTGCCTACAGTCAAGTTGCAGGAAGATATTCAGGCACTGAAGGAAGTGCAGGTTCAGGGCCATGCAGCAGAAATGACGGTCAAGGGCGATACGATTGAGTACAACACTGCCGCATACAAAGTGAGCGAGAACGCCATGGTGGAAGACTTGCTTAAGAAGATGAACGGCGTCACGGTAGATAAGGAAGGCAACGTGACCGTCAACGGTGAGAACATCACGGCCATACGCATCGACGGCAAGAAGTTCTTTGGCAATGACGTACAATCGGCCACCAAGAATATCCCGGCAGACATGATTGACAAGGTACAGGTGATAGACGAGAAGTCGGATATGGCCAAACTGACGGGTTTTGATGATGACGAAGGAGAGAAGATTATCAACCTGACGCTGAAGAAAGACCGCAAACGCGGTGTATTCGGCAAGTACACAGGCGGTTTGGGAGCAGATATGGTGACGGCCAACGGCGGTTGGTTCGACTACGGCAATCCAGCCTACGGAGCAACGCCACTCGACCGTACGCGCCATTTCTTTGAAGACGATTTCCGCTACAATCTCAATCTGTTCACCAATATCCTTTTGGGTGAGAGCCAAACGACCATCATCGGCGGAGCCAACAACACCAACGAGGTTCGTATGGGACGCGGACGCCGCGGATTCGGTCAATCGGCCAACTCCGGTATCACATGGTCTGAGTCATTGGGTGTGAATACCAACATCGACCTCAATAGCAAGATCAAGCCTAAGGATGGTGAGACCGATTTGCTTTTCGGTGGCGATGCGGCGCTCAACCATTCGTCCAACGACACACGTTCGGAACAGAAGAAGACCGAGTATGCCGGCGAATCTACCTACGAGAGTAGCCAGAACACGCAGAAACTATCCAAAGCGTGGGATGTGAACCTGCGCCTGGAGTTGGAGTACCAGATAGATACGCTCAACAAACTGCTGATTCAGCCCAACTTGTCCTATTCGGAGAGTTCGTCTGCATCGGCTCAGGACTATGAGTATTATCGTGACAGTCTGCTGATTAACCAAGGTAACCAACAGAAGACCGACTCGTCACGCGAAGTGAGTGCCGGCACTAAGATTACCTACAACCATAAGTTCCTCCGTCCGGGACGTTCGCTGACCATGACGGGCAACTACAGTTTCGCCAACACCACCGGTTTCAACCAAACGTTAGCTACAGGAACCAACAGTGTGGACCAATATACCCACTCGGGCAACAACAGCCACTCCTATTCGTTGCGTGCGTCGTACGTAGAGCCTATCTACCACAACAACCACTTGCTGGAGATAGCCGCAGAGTTCAGCGGACGAAACCGTAGCAGTCACAAGGACCAATACTCGATGGACACCGTTGCCGGCGACTACACCTATGACTCAATCTATTCGAACCAATTGCACAACAACTATTATACCGAGCAATTGGAGGTGAACTACCGTTGGGTGAGCGAGAAAGCCGATCTGACTGTCGGTGTGCGCGGATTGGCAACCCAGACGCACACCATGACCTACTACGGCGGTGCATTGCTGCGCGACACCACTATCCACTCGTTTAACGTGGCGCCAAGCGTCAAATTCAAATATAAGTTCGGCAAGAAAGAGTTCGCCCGCGTCAACTATAACGGACGTGCATCACAACCGTCTATCAACCAGATGGAACCGGTGCGCAACAACTCCAACGCCATGAACGAGACCGTTGGTAATCTGGCGCTTAACCCGGCTTTTGCACACAACCTGCGAGTGATGTACAGCCGTTTCAATCAGGATAAGTTCTCCAGCATCATGACCGGTCTTCGTGCCTCGATGACCCAACGTGCGCTGGTCAACAACTCCATCTACGATGAGACCGGCAAACTGTACCAACAGACCGTCAACGCAGAAACTATGCCTTGGAGCATTAGCGGCGACCTCATGTACAACGTACCGTTCTGCAACAAGATGTTCCAACTCAACACCCGCACCTCGCTCGGCTACAACCAACGCGTGGCTTATATACTGCGTGGCATGACAGCCACGGAGATTGAGGATATGATTTCCGCCAATGCCTTTGTGTTGGGTAACCGTTCGCTGACAGGCAACCTGCAGGCATCCGAAGACCTGGGTCTGCGTTTCACCCACTCGGTAGCGGACGTCGGCATACGCGGCAATTTCAATTACAGCCGTACCACCAACAATCTCACCGCCAACAGTACATCCAATGTATTCAATTGGGGTGTGACGGGCGATGTGGAGTTCCATCTGCCTAAAGAATGGACCATCCGCGCAGACTGCTGTTACACAGCACGTTACGGCTACAACCTGAGCGATGTGAACGAAGTGATACTCAATGCCGCCATCGAAAAAACATGGAGCATTGCCACTCTCTCGCTGAATGTATATGATATACTCCACCAGAAGAAGAACATCGTACAGGTAATCAGCGACAACTCGATCTCGTACGCAAAATACAATACACTGCCTACCTACTTCATGCTCACTTGCACCGTCAAGCTGAACAAGATGGGCGACCTGAAGGCCAAAGGCGAAGCAGGCCGTATGCAAGAGATGATTGAAGGCGGTTATGGTGGTCCTCATGGCGGAGGACGTCCGCCGCAAGGTCCGCCTCCAGGAGGTATGCCGCCTATGGGTCCGCCACCGGGAATGTGATAATTGACAGTTGATAATTGACAATTGACAGAAAAAATAGCCACCATAGGATTTTTCGACGGGGTACACAAGGGACATCAGTACCTGTTCGAGCAGTTACGTCAAGCCGCACAACAAAGCGGTTTGACGCCTATGATTGTCACCTTTCGTCAACACCCGCGCCAGGTGCTGCAGAGCGACTATATACCTCAATTGCTCACCTCTGCCGACGAACGCATAGCGCTGATTGAGCAATTGACCGGCATTCAGCCGTTGGTGCTGGATTTCTCGGAGATACAGATGTTGACGGCCGCCGAGTTCCTCCATCTTCTGCACCATGAGCACAACGTCACTACCCTGCTGATGGGCTATGACCACCGTTTTGGCAGCGACCGTCTGCGCTATCCGCGTGAGTACAAAGCGGCAGGAGAGAAAGAAGGTGTGGAAGTGCTGACCATGAGCGAGTTTACCGACGGCGAGCTGCATGTCTCATCCACAGAGATTCGCCAGGCCTTGGAGCACGGCAACGTGCTAGTAGCCAACGAATTGCTTGGCCGTCCGTACCAAATAAGCGGCACGGTGGTTCACGGCAACGGTATCGGGCGCAATATCGGTTTCCCGACCGCCAATATACGGCCTGACACGCCGTACAAGATTATCCCTCAATCGGGTGTGTACAAAGTGATGGTAAATGGCGAAATGCCTGCTCTGCTCAATATCGGCACCAATCCGACAGTGGGCAATACCGAGCAAACGATAGAAGTGCATATTCCTGATTGGAAAGGCGATTTGTATGACCAAAGCCTCACTATCTCCTTCGAACGCTATATACGCGAGGAGCGTAAGTTCGATTCGTTGGATGCGCTCCGTGAGCAAATCCAATCCGATTTCTCTGTTGTTTTACGCAAATAGTTAACGCGTGTTAAGCCGGCGAGTGTTTGATCCACACCGTTGCATCTCCCTCCAACGTCCACGCCTTCAGGCAAGCAGTGGGTGTGTATCCCATAGACTGATAGAGCGCAGTACAGGGCGCATTGTGATTGCCTATCACGGCATAGAGCAAACGCATATTCAGGTGACCGAAACTATATTGCTCCAACGCCTCTACAGCCGCCCGCCCTACTCCTTTGCCTCGTGCCTCTGGCGCTACGTACATGCCTATGGCTGCACGTCGGTTGCGAATATCGAAATCGAATAGATCAATACAACCGAGTGTGGCAGAATGGGTCTGCGAAGAGTCCTCAATAATGAGTCGCAACTGTCCGTCGCGATAGATATCGCCGGTTGTAGAAGCAATGTAATCGCGCAGATCTTGCTGCGAAAGCGGATTGTGGGTATCTGCGTCAGCCCATGACGCAGCATCATTCTCCCATTGATAGAGGAATGGCAAGTCCGTCGGTTCTAATTTACGCAACTTAATCATAACAAAGTCTTCATGCGAGTGCAAAGGTAGTAATTATTTTTGACATGTGCAAGAGAAAAGCAACCGAAGCCGCTTTTTTTCTTGCTTTCAGCAGCCAATGGGCAATGAGCAACGGCAATCTATATCTTCTCTATTTTACGCACAAGAACAGTGCCGGAATAGTTACCATTTGGTTCTTTGCCATTCGCCTCTACAACGAACGTCACACGCCAACCGGCATAATCCATCTTGTACTCGCGGGTAGGATCGTCCTGATAAGCCGGTCGAGGATCTTGTCGCAGAATCTCCGTTATATCGTGCAGCACTTTGTCTGGCACATCTCTTCCACATTCATCAGCCATCCGCACCTCCAGCGTATAATCGGCCGTCGCCTCTGCGAATCCGTTCGCAGCATCGGGATGACTGTCGCTGAACGACAAATAGGGCTTGATATCATAGATGGGAGTTCCGTCCAGCAGATCCGCGCCTGACACAATCAGTTCCATTCGTCCGCTCTCGCCATTCGCTTTTACACCTATCAGTCTCACGCTCGTCAGACCGATAGGGTTAGGTCTGAAGGGCGAACGCGTGGCAAAGACTCCCATACGCTTGTTGCCACCCAAACGCGGTGGGCGAACTGTCGGACTCCATTCCCTGGCACACGTCACATCGTCACCCTGCACTTTGCTGAATCCCCAAAGCAACCAAAGGTGACTGAATCCATCTATCCCGCGAAGTGCTTCCGGTACACTGTATTCAGGTTCAAAAACAATACGCGTTTCTATACCGCTTTCCTCCCTACTCTGTCGCGGTATTCCGAACTTATCAGTAAACCCGTTTCGGGCATATGCAATCACTTTTAGTGTCATTTTCGTCTCATTTTTGGTGCAAAGGTAAGGTTTTTTTATGGAAAATGCAAGTTTTCGTAATTTTTTTGCGTAAAAATTTGGTCATGTCAAAAAAAAGCAGTACTTTTGCACCCGCTTTCGAGAAGGAAGCACTTTTTTTTCGCTCGGACTTCAAAATCACACCGAGTACGAGGGGTGCCA
>JAEEHO010000132.1 GCA_016280845.1 Paludibacteraceae bacterium
CCGGCGTAGTCACGATAATCGAAGTCAGCATTACCGTCCTCAACGATAACGAAGATATTCTCCTTGCTGCCATCGTTCTTGATCTGGAAGTTCGTGAAGAAGTTCTCTTCTATCTGATACGAACCGGAATTGATAACCACGTCGCAGCAACGGACAGCATTGGTATAGAAATCTGCAGAACTATTAATCTCTATTCCTACTTCGTCCAACAGTACATTTCCTTTCTTGCGATTAGCGTCAATATCTATCGTACGCTTGGCAGCCATCACGTTCTCTGGCGTACAGCCGAACGATTCAGCATTCAGATAGAGACGAGCCAACAGCGCGTACGCCATACCTTGTGTACAACGGCCATAGTTATTCGAACGATTGCCATCCGTTACAATAGGCAGATTGACTGCATTTCTCTCCAGACACGATACCAAGTGAGCCCATACTACATGCGGCTCCATCAGCGGCTCTGTAACATCCTGAAATGCCTCCAGATACGGGACACGTCCAAAGCAATCGAAGAGCATATAATAGTAGTACGAACGCAGCACTTCCAACTCGCCCACATACTGATTATACAGGTCTTCGGACATATTCTCACGATTCATTTCCAGCGTATTGATCAGTTTATTGCAAAGTACGGCGCCGGAAATAGTGGTATTCCATATATTCTTGAATGCATCACCAAACTCATTCCAGCGGTGTGTATTCAGGTTCTTCCAATATCCACCATCGCTCCAGTGTTCACCGGGTACGCGAACCGGACAAACACATTCGTCTGCGGTCAACGAAGCGACTCCCCAATATCCCCAGTGGTCGTGCAACCACTTAACGTCGGCATATGCCTGTCCAACCAATAGGATGACATTTTCCTCTTTGGACATCATTTCTTCTACGGTAGGGTTACCGTAGTTCTTCTCATCCAACATGTGGCAGGTTGTGAGGAGAGGAATTGTCATGACGCATATCAGCGCCGGTAAAAATATCTTTTTCATATTATTATCCTTTCACAAATAGATGAATTATAGCAAGTTAAGATTCAAACCAAACATAAAACTTCCCGTACGCGGATAGAAACTGGTATAATCAATACCCGGATCCCAAACGCTGGTTGTGTTCACCTCAGGATCTTGTCCTGAATAACCGGTGATGGTGAACAAGTTCTGTGCTGTACCGTAGAGACGAAGCGACTGGATGTATTTGTTCTCCTTGAAACGGAAGGTATATCCAACGGTCACGTTATCCAGTTTCAGGTACGAACCATCCTCCAGATAATAATCCGAGAAAGCAGCTTTGTTTGTATAAGTCATACCGTTAGGATTGTTGTACGGATTGTGCGTAATATCATACATGAATACATTCATAGATTGGGAAGCTTGCGGTCCGTAAGCCCAACGGGTAACATTTAGAACCTTGTTGCCTGCCACTCCACGGAAGAACAGCGTTATATCCAAATCACGCCATTTGACGGTATTGTTCCAGCCGAAAGTAACTATCGGTTGCGCGCTACCGAGAACCTGACGGTGTCCCTCGTTAGGATCGGAAGTATAACCGCCGGTGGGCGTATTGTACATCCATGTTCCGTCTGATTTAAATCCGGCAAATGAATATCCGTACCATGCGCCTACAGGTTGTCCTTCTACCAAAATCTGCGTATTGGTATTCTGGATACCATTCTCACCTACACCACCGGAAGTTGTTTGGGTGTAGTTGAATCCCTTTTCCGGGTCAGACAGTTTGGTGATATAGTTGCGGTTGAATGCAATGGTCGGAGTGGTAATCCAAGTCCAATCTTTGGTTTTAACCGGCACACCGGACAATACCAATTCAACACCGTAACTGCGCATCTCTCCGGCGTTGGCGAGCAACGTAGGATATTGGTAAGGAGGAGTCGGCACCTCGTATTCCCAAAGCAGGTCTTTGGTATTACGCAGATAGAGATCCAACGAACCGTAGATACGATTGTCAACAAAACTAAAATCCAAACCTAAGTTGTACTCAAACTTACGCTCCCAACGCAAATCCGGATTGACGTTCTGGCTGACGACATAGGTGTTAGTCCATTTTCCGTTGTACCAGAATGTACCGCCATTGGAAAGCATAGCCACAGACCTGAGGTCCGAACCAAGGTTATTACCTGTGATACCGAAACCGGCACGGAGCTTCAATTCATTACACCAGTCTTGGTCTCGCATGAATTCCTCTCCCTTGATACGCCAACCTGCACTAACAGCCGGGAACCATCCCCACTTGTGGTTAGGACCGAAACGGCTGGAACCTTCGTAACGAACCGAAGCAGAAAGAAGATATTTCTCATTGTAGTTGTAGTTCAAGCGGAGGAATGCAGCTGCCAGTGTATTGGAGTTGCGATACGAAGAGATATTCATGAATTTCTTGTTTACTTCTCCGTTTCCCATCTGGTAGAACTTCATCGACTCAGTCGGGAAGTCATTGTTACTCATATCCGAGCCATCATACAAGAAGTTCTGATAGGAGAAACCGGCCACACCGACCAAGCTATGTCCACCCCAACTATGTGCGTAGTCAATCGTTGCTTCATACAACTGCGACAGATTCATGGAATTACTGCGTCCGGCCTTGCCAGAACCTGTCGCATCGGTATTGATAACCTTGTTGGACCAATAATTGCGGTTATCTCCTTCTTCTATAGCAGCAAAACCGCTGATTTTGAGTCCTTCTACTGCTTTGATATTAACTGTCGCTTTGATAGATCCACGGAAATAATTGCCATCCTGATAGGACTCTTTTTGGTTCATTGCCTCAACCGCGTTGGACTGTCCTGAACCTTGCGGAGCAAAATAGCCGGAAGCAGTAGTCTCGTCATAGATTGGATACGTGGGATTGGCTATCGCAGCTTGCGTGAAGTCGCCACAGAAATAGTCGTTTCGATAGTGCATATATGAGAAATCGTACTGCAAATCCAACCAGCCGTCTAAGGCTTTCTGTTGCGCAGCCAACTTAGCGAGCACCTCTTGTCTGTTATTGTTTTTGGCAATACCTTCTGCATTCTTGAAGAGAAGGGAAGCACGGTAATTGAATTTCTTGTGCGAACCGGTGATGGCTACTGTATGGCTGTGTGTGATAGCAGCCTTGCGTGTCAGTTCGGCCATCCAATCGGTATAATTGGTCGAGCCGTCTGCATTCTTATAGATAGTAGGCACAACCTTGCCATCCGTCAGATTCGCCAGGTCAACGAACTGTTGCGGAGTAGCCATTCCGGTTTTGCTGTTCACCCACGCTGTGCTCACGTAGCCCGAATACTCGATATTGGTGACAGGTTGATCGGAGAATCCTTCGCCACGCTTGGTGGTAATGAGGATAACGCCGTTGGTACCGCGCGTACCGTAGATTGCGGCTGCCGAACCATCCTTGAGCACATCCATCGAAGCAATCTCATCCGGAGCAATATTGTCAATCGAAGAAACAGGCACACCGTCAACGATATAGAGCGGCGATGTTCCTGCACCCTTATCCAAGGTCGAGAAGCCACGAATCTGAATGGAATAACCACCCTGAGTAGGATCGCTTGTCGTGTTGATGATATTCAGACCTGCCACTTTGCCTTGGAGCAGTCCGACCGGATTGGATTTGACACCGGCATTGAAGTCCTCAGCCTTGACAGAAGCAACAGAACCGGTTACTTCCTTCTTCTTCTGCGAACCGTAACCGATAGCCACAACCTCTTGAATTTCAAATGCGTCTTCTTTGAGACGAACGATCATCTTCTTTTGAGCAGGCAGCGTTTGCGTCTGAAATCCCATGTAACTAAACTGTAGCTGCGTACCTTCAGGAACGTTCAGCTCGAAATTTCCATCAAAATCAGTAATAACTCCATTAGTGGTACCCACCTGCAGAATACTGGCACCGATAATCGGTTCACCGCTAGCATCCTCCAGTACTGTACCCGAAATCTGAGCCTGTAATGCCGTAGCAAATACGAGCATCATAGCCATCAGACAAAGAGTGTGCGTTTTGTTGTTCATCATTGCAATAATTAAAGTTAAATGTATTGTATTAATTGTGTTTTTATTCTTTCTTGTCTTCCTTAATCAGGAATACGCAAGCTGCGCCGAGTACGAGGAAGACTCCGGCAACAACCAGCATTCCCGCTTGTACGTGCGCGCATATATATTTAAGGAGCAATCCTCCGCATAGCGCAGCTACAATCTGCGGGATACAGATAGTGCAGTTGAACAATCCGAGCAGCGCGCCCATATGCTTACTGCCGGAAATAGCATTGGTGATGATAGTGAACGGCAGCGCCAACATAGCAGCCCAAGCAGCACCGATGAGCGCGTAACTGAGCCAGAGAACGTACTGATTGTGGACAAACATGACTGATATAAAGCCGATTGCGCCGACAATAAGCGAGATGGCATAAGCGCCTTTGTTGCCGAACCAATGTTCCAATTTAGGTAAGAAAGCAGCCCAGAGAAGCGAGCCTACAGCCTGCACACAGAACACTACTCCAACCCAGTTGCCGGCAGACTGGAACGATGCGTCTGCAGCATTCAGTCCGTCCCATCCAAAGCAGTTCTCAGCGATGGCACCGTTGGAATAAGTCCACATGTACATGAACGCTGCCCAGCAGAAGAACTGAACGAGTCCTACTGTAATAAACGCGCGCACAATAGTGGCTTGGTTAGCCGTATCTTCCGTTTGGTCTTCGGCCTTCTTGTTCAGTCCGTGGAACTCAGCGTACTCCTGCGGATCCATCTCTTCGACAGCAAAGAAGGTGTAGAGCGAGCAGAGAATGAGAATAGCGGCTCCTACATAAAAACTCCACTTGACGGAATCCGGGATTACTCCTTCGGGAGCAGTATTGGCTATTCCTATCCAAGTGAAGAAAATCGGGAAAAGATATCCCATTACCGAACCGGCGTTGCAGAGAGCCGATTGGATGGCATAGGCTGTGCCTTTTTGCTTCTCGTTAACCATATCGCCTACCATCATTTTAAACGGTTGCATGGCGATATTGATGGATGTATCGAGGAACATGAGCGACATGAGTCCAAACCACATTGCGGAATTGAGTCCAAGCCAGACACGTTGCTCAAAAGAGAAATCGCCGGCGTTAGGCAGGAGCACCATCACCGCAACGGCAATAAGTGCTCCGATGAGCAGATAGAACTTGCGGCGTCCAAAGAATTTGCCGAACCAAGTCTTATCGGACAGAAGACCTACGATAGGCTGAACAATCATGCCCATCAACGGAGGCAAGATCCAAAAGAAAGAGAGCTGATGAGGATCAGCACCTAAAGTAGCAAAAATACGGGAAATATTAGCACTTTGCAGGGCATATGCTATCTGCACCCCGAAGAATCCAAAACTCAAATTGAAGAGCTGCGAAAAGGATAAATCACGTTTTGTCATGGTTATTAAATTCGTATTTCGTATGGGTGCGTTGCGCCCTATTGCGTTAAATCTGCTGCAAAAGTACTGCTTTTTTTTTGAATGTGCAAGAGTTGAGTGGCTTTTTTTACATTTTTTGTTCTTTTTTAGCAGTTTCGGAATGTTTCGTTTCTATTTTCAACATTCGTCAGCTATATCAAGTAGTATCAACTGAATCAAGAGTCTCCATGCAAAAAAAGTACCGGCAGATACGGCGAGGTCTCGGCGTGGCTAAATAGAAACGGACAGAAGGAAATAACGGTGGCTGATGATATCAGCCTAAAACTACCAAGCAAGGATGAGGTGTCCCCCAAAAGTTGGACAGGGTTAGTAAATATTGTTAACTATTCGTGTGTTCATTGACATGTTGTTGGCGTATAGTTGGCGGTATCGGACAGGACTCATAGACAAGCGGAGTTTGATACGGTCATTATTATAATACCTGATGTATTCTGCTAAACCTTTCAGAAAGGTTTGCTCGTCAGTAAAATGATTTGCATAATAAAACTCGTTCTTCAGCAATCCGAAAAAATTCTCCATCATCGAGTTGTCCAAGCAGTTTCCCTTGCGGGACATGCTCTGCGTTATACCATGTTCTCTAAGTGCCAATTGGTATTGGGCATGTTGGTAATGCCATCCCTGGTCAGAATGCATGAGCGCGTTTTCTGCCGGTTCTATGCGGCGGAAAGTTTTCTTTAGCATCTTCATTACCAAAGCCATGTTAGGGCTGTGAGAGACTGTATAACTAATAACCTCCCCGTTCCACATATCCAACACAGGCGACAGGTACAGTTTCACGCCGTTAATAACAAACTGCGATATGTCCGTTGTCAATTTCTGACAGGGTCTTGTCGCTGTAAAATCTCGATTGAGCACATTAGCCGCTATACGTCCGACCTCGCCTTTGTAAGAGCGGTAATGACGTTTAGGCGTTATGCCAGCCAGTGACATCATATGCATCAGACGGGCGACCGTCTTCTTGTTGATGACCAAGCCGGCAACGCGTAGCGTTTGCCAAACACGACGACAACCATAACGGCCTTTGTTCTGTTCATAGATCCTACGTATCCGGGCCTTAACGGTAACGTACTTGTCCGGACGTTCCGATATACGGTAGTAGAACGTAGAACGCGCCATCCCTGCTGCCTTGAGCAGGTACTTCAAAGCATGTTTCGGCCTTAATGACTGGATGGCTTGGA
>JAEEHO010000133.1 GCA_016280845.1 Paludibacteraceae bacterium
GGTTTTATCGAGGACCAACAGGACAACAAACAAAGAAGTTTTATTTACTTAAATACATAAAAAACTATGGCAAATATTGTAGCGATAGTGGGTCGTCCCAATGTCGGGAAATCGACCCTGTTCAATCGCTTGACGGGAACACGTCTGGCGATAGTGATGAACACAGCGGTCACAACGCGTGACCGCCAGTACGGCAAAGCCGAATGGTGCGGCCGTGAGTTCAGTGTGATTGACACCGGCGGATGGGTTGTCAATTCGGACGACACGTTCGAGAGCGAAATCAACCGTCAGGTAGATCTGGCCATCCGCGAGGCGGATGTTGTTCTGCTGGTAGTGGATGTGAACCAGGGTGTTACGGAGTTTGACACCGAAGTGGCACACCTGCTTCGCCAAGCCAAGAAACCGACTATTTTGGCTGTAAACAAGGTGGATACGTTTGAGAACCAATACGGTGCAGCCGAGTTCTACAAACTCGGTTTGGGTGAGCCGTTCATTGTATCCGCAGAGAACGGTCTGGGCACAGGCGATCTGCTCGACGAAGTGGTAAGCCGTTTCCGCAAAGAAGATAACAGCGACGAGGAACTGGATGACCTGCCGCGTTTTGCTATTGTGGGTCGCCCGAACGCCGGCAAATCGAGCATATTGAATGCCTTCATCGGCGAAGACCGAACGATTGTGACAGATATACCGGGCACAACGCGCGACTCGATTTATACGCGATACAACAAGTTCGGCAAGGACTTCTATCTCGTTGATACTGCGGGTATTCGCAAGAAAGCCAAAGTAACCGAGGATCAAGAGTATTACTCTGTGGTTCGCTCGATTCGTGCGATAGAGAATTCGGATGTATGTATCCTGATGATTGATGCCACACGCGGCATAGAAGCGCAGGACCTGAACATCTATTCGCTGATTCAGAAAAACAAAAAGGGTCTGGTGGTTTGTATCAACAAGTGGGATTTGGTAGAGAGCAAAACGACTAAGGATATCAAGGCATACGAAGCCGCTATTCGCGAGCGTATTGCGCCGTTCACCGACTTCCCGATCATCTTCACCAGCGCAGTCACCAAACAGCGTATCTTCAAAGTGGTTGAGACAGCTATTCATGTTTACGAAAACAAGAACAAGAAGATACCGACCGCACAACTGAACGCACAGTTCCTGCCGCTGATAGAGAACTATCCGCCACCCGCATGGAAGGGCAAATACATCAAGATCAAATACTGCACACAATTGCCGAACACCCAGATACCGACCTTCGTGTTCTTTGCCAATTTGCCACAATATGTGAAGGAACCGTATCGCCGTTTCCTGGAAAACAAGCTACGCGAATGGTGGGATTTCGAGGGAACCCCGGTTCAATTGTTCATCCGTGCAAAATAGTCCTAAAGACAGCCAACTACAGTTAAACAAATTATAACACACTAAAAAAGATAGCCTATGAAACATATCGCAGAGTGAAGAAGTACCAAAACATATCATATTATAACAAACAATGGAAAAAATATTTATCCAAAGCACAATCATAGGCTATCAATATATCAATAATTGTGCTAAATTCTTCAACAAATGCGATAACAAAATAAGACGGCAAGCCTGCGTACTGCTGCTGATGATGTTGAGTCTGCCGAACATGGCGGGTATCCACAGTTACGTCGAGCAGTCGGTACTGAGCAGCGGTCACTGGGTAAAAATCCGTGTGAGCGAGTCCGGTGTTTGCCGTATGAGTTTCAGCGAGTTGCAGCAAGCCGGATTGAACCCGCAGCAGTTGCGTGTATTCGGCTACGGCGGCGCAATACTGGAGCAGGATTTTCTGAAAAAGAAGATTGACGACCTGCCGCAAGTGCCGGTATATGTAGGTAGCGACTATGTGCTGTTTTATGTGCAAGGCCCGATAGGTTGGACGTACAACGGCACAAGTTACCGGCACACGCGCAACATCTACTCAAACTACGGATACTACATGCTGACCGACAATGCTGGTAGTCTATTGGCGCCGACCGAGGGCGAAGCAGTATCCGGCACTCCAACGGATGTAGATACCTATCACTTGTGTCAACTGCATGAGCAAGAGTTGGTTAACTTGATAGATCGTGCGGGCGAAAGCGGCGGCGGGCGCGATTTCTACGGTGAACAGTTTGAGGCTAATCAAGCACTAACTATCACTTTTGCTACGCCTAACGCAGTAGTAGGAGAGCAAAGCATGTTATATGCACCGTTAGCCGCAAAATCGGCAGGTGACTCTTATTTCTCCATCAAGCTGAACAAAGCAACAAGCAACGCGTTGGTTCTTCCGACAAGCGATAAAGCACATACTAGTTCCTGCACGATGCAAGATACCAGCACAGCCAATCGGCAGCAAATAGTGATTACATACAAGAACAACACTGCCGGTTCGAACGGATGGCTCGATTATATCGAATTGGTTACTCCGTGTTCGTTGACTATGAATGGAGACTGGATGGAGATACGTACGAACGTCAATTACAAAAGCGATGAGCCTGTACGTTTCCACCTGACGGGAGCAACCGGTTCTACGCAAATATGGGATGTAACTGATTTGGGAAACATCCGGAAGATGCCTGCTACGCTGAACGGAAACGAATTGCAGTGGACTGGCACACAAGCCAACGGCATCCATACGTACATTGCCGTCAATCCGCAGGGCAGTCGCTTTGTGAGTGCTACCGTGGAAGGCGAAGTGCCCAACCAGAACTTGCACGCGCTAAAGGACATCGATTATGTAATCATCTGCCCAAAAGGTTTCGAGAGCATCAGTAGCCAATTGGCACAAGCGCACCAGGACAAGCAGAGCATCACATGGGCAGTAGTTACCGACCAGCAGGTGTACAACGAGTTCTCTTCCGGGACGCCGGACGCTACGGCATACCGTTGGCTGATGAAGATGCTCTATGATCGTGCAGACGGCATCAACAAGAAACCACGTTGGTTGTTGCTGATGGGTCACGGATCGTTTGACAACCGCAATCTATTGGGCAACAAGTCGGGATCGAAACTGTTGCTGACATACGAATCGAAAAACTCGGTTAGCGAGGAGAAGGCCTACATGACCGACGATTATTTCGGATTTTTGGATGATAGAGAAGGATATTCCGACACCGCTGGCCGCATGGATATAGGCGTAGGCCGTTTGCCTGTTGAAGACAAAGAGGAAGCACGCGGAGTGGTTGACAAACTGATTGCCTATATCCGTAACGAAGAAGCAGGCAGATGGAAGAACCAGATTATCTTTCTGGCCGACGACGGGGAAAAAAGTGATCATACAAAAACGGCTGAAGAAGGCGCAGAGAGAGTACGTCGGAAAAATCCGGACTTTATTGTCAACAAAATATATCTGGATGCATATCCACAGGAGGTGAACGCAAGCGGCGAGAGTTATCCGTTGGCTAAGAACCGATTGAACAATCTGCTAAAACAAGGCGCATTGTTCTTCAGTTACTCGGGTCACGGAGGCTACAACGCCATCACCAGCGAGTCGATAATGACATTGAATGAGATAAAACAGATGAACAACCGTCATCATGCCTTTTGGCTGTTCGCCACATGTAGTTTCGCGCACTGCGATGCCGGCCAACGTTCGGCAGCCGAAGCGGCAGTACTGAACCCGATAGGCGGTGCTATAGCTGTGCTATCCGCGACACGAACCGTACATATCAATTATAACGCCGAACTCAGCGGCAACGTTTGCGACACATTGTTTGGTCACAAGAACGCGTTCCACTACGATATGACGATAGGCGAAGCAACGGCCATCGGCAAAAATCGAAGTAGTGCGAACGTGGACAAACTGGCCTACGTTTTGCTGGGCGATCCTGCCATACACTTGAACTACCCTACTGACTATCATGTACATACAACCACGCAGATAGATGACACACTGAATGCCTTTAGTGTTCAGCACATTGAAGGACAAATCATCGATGAAGACAGCATTGTTGTCAGCGATTTCAATGGCAAAGTGGATATAACCGTATACGACAAAATGCAAGTTATCACCACGCGAGACAACGATGCGGATCCGAGTAAAGCAATAACTACTGAGTACTACGACTACCCTAACACTATATTCCGCGGCGCAGCGAATGTAGAGCACGGTAAGTTCAATTACTCCTTTATGGTACCGAAGGATATACGCTACAACTACGGAAACGGACGTATTGTTTACTACGCATACACGACCGACTCGCCCGAACTGGCAGAAGCAGTCGGACATTTTGAGGACTTCGTCATCGGCGGTACCGGCAGTATTTTGGCAGCCGACACAACAGGTCCGCAAATGACCATCTATTTGAACACACCTGCATTCCGAAACGGAGAC
>JAEEHO010000134.1 GCA_016280845.1 Paludibacteraceae bacterium
GAAACTTGATGTGTACAAAAAATTAGACCTGCATATTGTAGCACCGAGCAGATGGTTAGCTGAATGTGCGAAACGTAGTGTGCTGTTGGGACAATATTCTGTGAATGTAATACCAAACTGTATTGATACGGAGTTGTTTAAGCCTGTTGATAAAAACAATGCTCGTGTGCAATGGGGATTGGATACAACTAAAAGATATATGCTGTTTGGAGCAATGCAAGCTACGACAGATTTGAATAAAGGCTTTGATTTGCTGGTACAAGCATTGAAGTATTTACCATACAAAGACATCGAATTAATTGTGTATGGAACAAATGAAAATTTATCCGAAATAGGTATACCCCTGCCAATACATACAATGGGGTATATTAATAGGGATGAACAAATGGCCTTGTTGTATAATGCCGCTGATGTAATGATTGTGCCATCGCGCAGCGAAAATCTGTCTAATACAATTATGGAAAGCCTGTCCTGTGGCACACCTGTTGTAGCATTTAATATTGGAGGCAATAGCGACATGATAGACCATAAACAGAATGGCTATTTAGCTAAAGAGTTTGATTGCGAAGATCTGGCGAGAGGAATTGATTGGTGTCTCCGGCACAATGAAGAAAACACGCTTAGTGCACATGCTCGTGAAAAAGTCATGAATAATTATACCACCGATATAGTAGCAGAGCAATATAAGAAATTGTACGATTCGTTATGAAAAAAATCACATTTGGCATAGTAGTATTGTTATGCTTGGCGGGAGTGTATGCATACTTGTATTATCCTCAGCAAAGTATGCCTATAGGTGAGCCTATACTAGTGAGAACAATAGATACCATGAAATATCATAACGACTGTTTGCATCCATGTATCCGATATGACGAAAGATCCGGCAAATACTACATGGCGCAATCTCCATACTATGGGTGGAATAGTCGGGTGGAGAATCCTATGTTTTATGTCAGTGATGAATATGACGAGTGGAATGCCGGCATATTGCTTGCAGATACACCGGAGAAAGGGTATAATTCCGATCCAAATATATGTCTGCATGCGAATGGCACGATAACGTATATATGGAGAGAATGTGGGACTCCGCTTTGCGATTCGTTAGGATGTTACCAAACTACGGTAGGAGGCAGATTGCAGGATGGAAAATTGTTAGAAAAGCACGTGTATATAACCAATTCATGGGATAACGGAGATATAGAACAATGTCCAATTATAATCGAACATGATGGAAAGTATTATATCTACGCAGTATGGTATCAATATGAACCGGTTCGCAAAAATATTGGAATAGCAATATGGAGCGGTACATCTATTGATGATCCAGACTTTAAATTGGTTGATACACTGGCATTTGAATCTATATATACATGCGACAAAGCCGCAAAATTACGATTGTTTGGACGCTTTGTATATTTTCCAAAGCCTCAATATCATGACCTCTGGCATTTTGATTTGTTTGAGTATAAAGGTAAATTGTATATGGTTTCTGCTGCAGAAAGGGCTGATAATCCTCGGATGATAGAAAAAGGCGACAATATTATGTTATCAGTTTCTGAGGACTGGAAGCATTTCAAAACATATCGCAGACCGCTGGTTAATAACCATTATGCAGAGAATTACTATGGCTATCGTCAGTATTATTATAAGCCTACAGCATTTGTAAAAGATGATACGTTGCACCTTTTTTATACCTCTAATGCACAGTATGATACCCGCAAAAATCAGTTATTTCACACATCCGCACCGATGAAAAAAATAATAAAATGAAACTATCTATTATAACCATAAACTATAACAACGCTGATGGGTTGCGGAGAACTGTGGACTCTGTGGCTGCGCAGACATATCGTGACATTGAGCATATCATAGTTGATGGAGCATCAACTGATGGTTCGGTGAATGTTATTCGCGAATACGAATCTGCCAACCATTCGTCCGCTCATCCGTTAACCGTTATCTGGTCCAGCGAACCGGATAAAGGCGTCTATAATGCCATGAACAAAGGTGTTCGTAAAGCGACCGGTGATTATATACAGATCCTCAATTCCGGAGATATTCTCGCTGCGCCGGATGTGACTGAACGTATGGTCGCTGCTCTTACAACATTCAATATTCAATGTTCAACTGAAAATGGCATTCCCATTCTCTACGGCAATATGCTGAAGTCGTATGACGGGAAGACAATCATTAATAGAGACACATGCGGAAATGGGCTGTACACACCGGAATCATTTTTGTATTTCTATAACGGAACGCTTAACCATGATTGCGCATATGTTCGTCGCGACTTGTTTGACAAATATGGTCTTTATAATGAGGACATGAAGATTTGTTCCGATTGGGAATGGTATATCAAGGCGATTGCTCTCGGAGGCGAGAAACCTATATATACTAATATTGATGTCACCGTCTTTGATATGAACGGAATCAGCGAATCCGGAGGAAAGAATGCCGAGCTGATTAAGAAGGAGCGGCGGGCATATCTGGAATCGATTCTTCCTGCCTCGGTATTGCATGATTACGATTTGTTCTCCTTTCCAGTTCTGCAATACCAGCGGCTGAAGAAGTATCATCTTTGGGGAATAGTGTATTTTGTAGAGCGAGTACTCTTTAAATTAGAGAAATGGGGTGTTCTGCGATGACAAAGTTATCAATCATAGTACCAATCTACGGAGTGGAGCAGTATCTGCGCAAGTGTGTGGACAGTCTGCTTGCACAGGACCTGCCGTCATCCGAATATGAGATAATCCTTGTGGATGACGAATCGCCCGATGCTTGTCCGCAGATATGTGAAGAATATGCGGCTCAGTATAGCCATATCCGCGTTGTGCATAGAGAAAACGGCGGACTATCCGCTGCGCGCAATTCCGGAATAGAAGTGGCGAAGGGTGCCTATCTCATGTTCGTTGATTCGGATGATTTTATTGAACCGAACGTGTTAGGGGCGTTGATGAAACAAGTAGAGCGAGACAACTTGGATGTGCTGCGATATAAACATCAGTATGTGGATGCAAATGGTAGTCCGTACAATCCATACAAGTCAGATCCATATGGCAGACACAATTATTCGGCGGAAGTGACGGATGGTATCTCGTTCTTAAATACTCGTTTCGGAACGACTTGTTATGCGTGGGCATTCGTAGTGCGCAGGGAGTTGTTTGAGGATTGTATTTTCACGCCTGGTATCTATTTTGAGGATACTGATTGGACACCGCGAATGATAATTAAGGCGAAACGCGTGGCCAGTATAGATTGCATGGTTTATAATTATCTGTTGACACGGCAAGGTAGTATAACCAACGCAGTTAATCGTTCGAAGCAACAGAAAGTGTTGGACGACAAGATGCGATTGGTCGGAGAACTCAAACGTCAAGCCTTAGAATTGGCTGTGCAAGGAAAAGATAATCAATGGTTCAGCCGAATGACTGCCGCAAATGTGATAAGTATCATAGGGCTACTGTGTAAAGAATTCTATCCGGAGCGAAGAATATACTTGAATGAGTTGGAGAAGATGAATGTTTTTCCTATAAAAAGTGAATCAGTGAAAGCTAAACTGCTGAATTTGTCTCCACGTCTGGCAGTGAACTTGTTGCACCTGAAGAATGGAATATAAAGAAGTCAAAAGTTACTCAAAATTTGCATATGTCAAAAAAAAGCAGTACCTTTGCACGCTAATTTGTGAAATTGTATACATACGTATGAATAAGACTATTAAGTTTGTTTTCTTTTTGGCGATAGCTGCCGTGTGTGCTACGGGGTGTGTGACGCAGAAAAAAATGACATATTTGCGCGAAGTGAATGCGCAATCGGCTGACTCTATCAATCGGCATTTTACTTCCATATCGGAAATAGTTATCAAACCGGGTGATGAACTCACCATCCTCGTGTCGGCTCTCGACCGCGAAGCTGTTGCTCCGTATAATTTGCCGGCTGTATCGTATAACTCTCCGACAAGTACAACCGTACAAACTACGTTGATGTTGCAGACCTACCGTGTGGATGAAGAGGGAAACATAGAAATGCCTGTCTTGGGCAAAATACATGTCGAGGGTCTCAAACGTGACGAGGCTGCGGAGGAAATCAAGAAGGCTTTGGAGAAACAAGTGGTCAAGCCGATGGTACAGGTAAATACTATCGGTGCAAAGGTGTCTGTGATGGGAGAAGTGATGCGTCCCGGTCAGGTACCCATCAGTAACGGCCGTTTGACCATTCTGGACGCGCTGGCTGCTGCGGGCGATATGACGCCTTACGGTCGCCGTGACAACGTGCTGGTTACGCGTGAGCAAGACGGCAAGTTGGAATTTGCTCGTTTGAATCTGACGAATCAAGATATATTTGCGTCTCCGTATTATTTTTTACAGCAGAACGATGTTGTCTATGTATCACCGAACAAAGTGCGTGCTATCAGTAGTGGTAATATCGGTCTATGGCTGAGCATGGTTAGTACCGTAGCCAGTGCAGCAACGGTGATCGTTACTGTTGTTAATGCAACGAAATAATAATAATTAATCTTCAGCGTTTACTATAATTGCATTTATGGAACAGAAAATCAATAATAATACACAGCCTCAAGAGATAGATATCCGTAAGATAGTCCGCCAAGTGTTGGAACACTGGTGGTGGTTCGCTATTGGCGTGACTTTCTTCTTGTTGTTGGGCTTTGCTTACTACCTGCGTAAGTCGCCGAAGTGGACAACAGACGCATCTATCATGCTGCGTCAGAAAGAAAGTATGGAGGGGTTCAACGCACTGAGCATGTTGGGCGTCGGTGCAAACCAAGCCGCTGATGACGAGGTTGTTGTACTCAGTTCGCGTGGCCTGATGTATCAGGCTATTGACGCGCTCAATATATGGGACGCAACCTATGTGCGTGACGGTTTGCGTTGGAAAGGAGAGTTCCGCAATCCGGCTCTTGCTCTGGATTGTATCAATCTGAACGACAAAGGTCAGATCTCGCCGTTCTCGGTAACAGTCAAGCGTACCAAGTCGGGTTATAAGATTAAGACCAAGATGGGGCGTTTCCAAACTTCCACCAACCGCGTGGAGACCTTGGACCAGCCGATAGAGACCGTAGTCGGCACTATCCGTGTGCACGCTAATCGTCCGCTGAGCAACGATACTACTTACCGCCTGAACCACTCGCGTCGCGAGTTGGTTGTCTCCGGTTATCAGAAGATGTTGAGAGTGGCGTTGCACAAGAAGGAGTCGAAAATCATCACACTGTCGATGCAATCTTCTATGCCGGAGCGTGATAAGGCGTTGATTGCGCAGATAGTGGACCAATACAACCTGAACGCCATTGTTGATAAGAATATGATTGCCACCAATACGGCGAGCTTTATTGACGAGCGAATGGCAATCATTACCAAGGAGTTGAGTGAGGCAGAAGATGCCGTAACGGACTACAAGACAGCGCATAACATTGCTGATCTGGGTACGCAGGCGCAGTTGTTTCTGGAGGCAAGCAGCAAGGAGGAACTTGCGCTGGTGGAGATTGAAACTCAATTGACGCTGGTGGATTATGTGGATGATTTTTTGCACGATGAGACCAAACGCAATAGCTTGATTCCGGCTAATATAGGAATCTCGGACGCTTCTATAACCGGCAGCATAGCCGAATACAATGCCATATTACTGCAGAGGATGCGTATCCAGCGTACTGCAACCGATGATAACCCCGTTATCGACCAGATGAACTTGCAGTTGGGTACCATTCGCCAGAATATCATTGCTACCATCGCATCGGTGCGCGAAAGTATGCAGATACGCCAGCGTAGTATGCGTGCTCAAGGCAATAAATACAACAAGCAAATCAAAGAGGCACCTGCCAAGCAGCAGGCATATGCGCGTGCCGTGCGTGCGCAACAGATACGTGAGCGCCTCTACCTCTATCTCTATCAGAAACGCGAGGAGAACGCTCTGTTGTTGGCTTCTACTGCCACACCGGCTAAGATCATCGATGTGCCGCAACGCAATGTACGTAGCAAGACACCGCAGTTGTCGAAGTTGCTCTTCATCTGCTTTGTACTTGGTATGATGGTTCCTGCGGGAATCCTATATATCTATCTGCTATTCAATGACAAAGTGGATGATGCGAAAGAGTACGAACATCGTATCAAGGCACCGTTGCTGGGACAGATTATCACCAACTCGCGCAATGCACATATCGCTATTCATGAAGGTGAATCGACCGTTTCGGCTGAATTGTTCCGACTCATTCGCACTAACCTGCGTTATGTATTGCCTGCGGATGTTAAGACACCGGTGATACTCGTCACATCGTGTATCAACGGCGAAGGAAAATCATATATCTCCAGCAACACAGCGCTCTCGTTGGCAATATTGGGCAAGAAAGTGTGCCTCGTGGGTCTGGATATCCGCAAACCAATGTTGGCAGATTATTTCGGGTTGAAGAATAGAGGTCAATTGACTTATTACCTGACAGATAGCGATGTGCAACTGGAGGATATCATTGTGCCGTCCGGCGAGCACAAGAACTTGGATATTATTCCTTGCGGAACAATCCCGCCTAATCCATCCGAGTTGTTGCAGACGCAACGCCTGGACGGCCTCTTTGCGGAATTGCGCAAGCGCTACGACTACGTGATAGTAGATACCGCTCCTGTTGCTTTGGTGAGCGACACCTATCTGCTTGACCGTATATCGGATATGACCATCTTCGTCAGCCGATACAAATATACTCCGTCCGAGATGATTGACTACATCAACAATGTGGTGGAGAACGGCCGTCTGAAGCATATAGCATGTGTGCTGAACGGCGTAAGCGGATCGTTGGCTGGCTATGGCTACGGCTATGGCTATGATACCAAGCAAGAGTAAGTGAAAAGAAACCCCTCCAGACCTCCCATCAAGGGAGGTGAAAGCAGAAAACTGAAGGCTGAAAACTGATATCTGAAGGCTCAATAAAATGATCGTATGTGTAGCAGAGAAACCGTCCGTAGGTGAGTATATCGCCAAGGTGTTGGGAGCCAACCAACGAAAGAACGGCTATTTCGAAGGAAACGGTTACCAGGTAACATGGACCTTCGGACATCTCTGCGCGCTATTGGATCCTCAGGAATATACCGAGCAGTGGAAGGCCTGGAGTCTCAGTTCGCTGCCTATGATTCCGCCCCGTTTTTCCATCAAGGTGTTTGGCGACGAGGGCGTTCACAAACAATTCAATGTCATCAAGAGCCTGATCGAGCAAGCCGACGAGGTCATCAACTGCGGCGATGCCGGCCAGGAAGGAGAACTCATCCAGCGATGGGTGTACCAGAAGGCGGGATGCAAATGTCCCGTCAAGCGTCTGTGGGTCAGCTCGTTGACCGAAGATGCCATCCGTGAGGGATTTGCACAACTGAAGGATCAGTCGGAGTATCAGCACCTCTATGAGGCCGGACTGATGCGCGCCATCGGCGACTGGCTGCTCGGCATGAATGCCACACGCGCATACACTATTAGGTACGCGCGCGGGACAGGACGCGACAGGCAGGTGTTATCCGTAGGACGTGTGCAGACGCCAACCTTGGCACTGGTAGTCAAACGACAAGCCGAGATAGAGAACTTCGTGCCGCGCACCTATTGGGAACTGAAAACCAAATACCGCGACACGCTCTTCAGCGCACAAATTCCCGTGGAGGAAGGCGAATACGCCATAACCTCGTTGGAGCAAGGCGAAGCATTGGTCAACAGCATCAAGGACGAGCCATTCGCTATCACTTCGGTAGAAAAAAAGAAGGGAATAGAGTCGGCGCCCAAACTGTACGACCTGACTTCGCTACAGGTGGACTGCAACAAGAAATTTTCGTTCTCCGCCGACCAAACTCTCAAACTGATACAATCGCTCTACGAGAAACGCGTGACCACTTATCCACGTGTGGACACCACTTATCTGAGCGACGATATATACCCGAAAGTACCTGCCACGCTGGCGGGTATCAAAGATTATTTCCCGCAGGTTGCTCCGCTTCTGCCGCTCAAGGCAGACGGCAAGAAAGGCAGCGGTTCGCTACCGAAATCGAAGAAAGTGTTTGACAACAAGAAAGTGACCGACCACCATGCTATCATTCCGACGGGTATGCGTCCGGACGGACTGACGGCTGATGAGAAGAAGGTGTACGATCTCGTGGCGCTCCATTTCATCGCAGTCTTCTATCCCGATTGCGAGGTAAGCAATACCACCGTGCTGGCTAAAGCGGGCGAAATGGACTTCAAGGTCACCGGACGCGAAGTGCTCCTACCCGGATGGCGCGCCGTATTTGAGAATGTACAAAGTGACGATGTACAAAGTACAAAGGACGATGCCGACAATACGGAGGAGGAATCCAAGTCATTGCCTGCTTTTGTGGAAGGCGAGTCGGGTGCGCACGAACCGCAACTGAAAGAGAAAACGACTACGCCGCCTAAGTATTACACCGAGGCAACTCTCCTCCGCGCAATGGAAACAGCGGGTAAGACCGTTGAGAACGATGAACTGCGTGAGGCGATGAAGGAGAATGGTATCGGTCGCCCTTCTACGCGCGCCGCTATCATCGAGAAACTCTACCAGCGCAAATACATACAGAAACAGGGCAAGTCGCTCCGTGCAACCGAGGTTGGCATCGACCTGATACATACCATCATCTCTCCGCTGCTCAAGTCGGCTGAACTGACCGGACTATGGGAGAAGAAACTGCGTGAGATCGAGCGCGGTGAATATACGGCGCAGCAATTCCTGGACGAACTGAAGGAAATGACTTCCGGCGTTGTGCGTGATGTCAAATCCAATAAAGCCGGCATGGTTTGTCCCGTTTGTCGCCAGGGACGTATCATTAGAGGCAACACGCGCTACGGCTGTTCGCGCTGGCGCGAAGGATGCAACTACGCAGAGCCGTTCTGACGACTCATGACAACAAGCCTATACCTATAGAGTGGTTCGCGAGAAACGAACTACTTTTTTATGCACCCCGATTTTGTAACATGGAAACTGCAAAAGTGAAAAAAGTTTCCAAGTTTCTTGCATATATCAAATAAAAGCAGTACTTTTGCACGCTTTTTTTGACCAAAC
Source organism: Paludibacteraceae bacterium (assembly GCA_016280845.1). Lineage (GTDB taxonomy): Bacteria > Bacteroidota > Bacteroidia > Bacteroidales > Paludibacteraceae > Colicola. Next base: position 9,053 of record JAEEHO010000134.1, read on the forward strand.
AAGATGAACGATCAACGTGAACATATAATCAAAACCGCCGGAGATTTGTTTTTCCGGTTGGGTATCCGCAGCGTATCAATTGATGATATCTGCCATGAATTGGGTATGTCCAAGAAGACATTCTACGTGTATTTTGAGTCGAAGGATGCGCTGATAGACCAACTATTGGATGTCAATATCAAGTACATGTCCGGCAAGATGGAAGAACTGCTTGAGATGGATGATTTCAAGCAGCTGGTGAAGATGTATGTTCGCCGTCTGCAGGCCGAGAAGAACGATGTACGCCATGTGCCGCAGTTGGTATATGATCTGAAGAAATACTACCCGCGCCAATTTGCGGATTTTCAGCAGAAAAGTTTCGAGACACATAAGCTCTATATGGCACGGTATTTGAGGCAAGGTGTAGAACAAGGTCTCGTGCGTGCGAGTGTTGATATAGAGATGACCTCCATGCTTTTTGCCAAAATTCACAACGATGCCATCAATGATTTTGAGGTAATCGAGGCTCACAATCACAACATGCATCAGTTGGCCCACACTGCGATGGATGTTTTCATTCGCGGCATATTGAGCGAAGAGGGACTCAAATTGTACGGAGATAGACCCCCCCGGAATGTATGAAGGAATAATGTACAAAGTGACGATGTACAATGTACGAAGGTGAGTGGCGCGAGAGTGGCGCGAGAGTGGCTGAATAACCTAGGTATAACCTAGGTGTCACCTAGGAATCACCTAGGTCCGACTCGGAACGATCCGCTGTATTGTCTAGGATTGACTCGAAAACCTCTCGAAAATGACTCGAAAAAGTCTCGATAGAGTCTCGAAAAAAGAGCATAGTTTGTAGAGAGAACAAAAACGTAAATAACTAAACAACTATATGAAGAAAAGAATATTATTAACTATGGTCGGCGCGCTTGTGATAAGCGCCACGACTTTTGCTGAGGATCATGTCATGGCCGCCGCCAAGGCACCCAAATCCGATAGCCAGACACCTAAATCCTTAAGCCTGTCGCTCCAAGAAGCGCAGGACTATGCAGTCAAGCAGAATCGCAGCCTGCGCAACTCTTCGCTGGCTGTACAAGAGGCATATGCCCAGCGTTGGCAAACCATCGCGTCGATGCTCCCGCAAGTGGACGGAAGTTATAGTTATAGTAACTATTGCGGCTATAGCGCGACGATGACCATGATGGGTAACGAGATGAAGATCGACATGCCGAATGTGGGAGCATGGGGCGTTACAGCATCGCTCGGTATCAACGGACAAGGCATCGTGGGCGTTCTGCTCAACAATATTGCTATCGACATGAAGAAGATTGCGCTCGAGCAATCCGAAACACAGCTTCGCGGAAGTGTCATGAGCAGTTATGTTTCCGTTTTGGCACTGCAGAGTATTGCCGGTCTGTTGGACTCTAGCCTCGTTAATATCCAGGATCTGGAGAAGATAACTCAATACGCCGTAGAGGCAGGTGCAGCAGAGCAGACCACGGCCGATCAGATTCGCGTGCGCGTGAACACATTGAAGAACTCAATCAACGCGCAGAAACGTAGCATCGAGTTGGCCACCAACAGTCTGAAAGTGCTGCTGGATGTGCCGGCGGAAACCGAATTGACACTGACCGATAGTATCGAAGGTGTGCTGACGCCGGAGAGTATTCTCAATCTGCTTGGCGAGAACTTCGTCATTGAGAACAACCTGAACTATCAACTTCTGCAGAAGCAGGTAGAACTGGCGAAGAAGAACGTGCACATGGCCGGATGGGCATATGGTCCGACGCTGAGTGTGGGATACAACTATATTGACCAACACTACTACGGCGAAGGCGGTATGCGTATGACTCCGCCGAATACGGTGCAGGTGAGCGTAAGAATGCCATTGTGGTCCAGCGGCAAGCGCGCTGCAGGCGTAGTGGAGAAGAAGATTGCATTGGAAGAAGCCAAGAACACGCTCTCTGAGACGACTGACAATCTGGCAATCCAATACCGTCAATTGTGCTACAACCTGACCAACGCCTATGAGACATATACGAACGAGAAAGACAATATCGATGTGGCGCAACGCGTTTTCGCATCGGCTACCAACAAATACAAATACGGTGCAAGCAGCAACATGGAACTGACCAACGCCAGCAACGACCTGATCAATGCGCAGTCGAGTTACGTTCAGGCTATTCTGTCGCTTGTCAACGCGCAGGTAGAACTCCAAAAATTCTTGAATAATAAATAATACATTAATATGAAGAAGACTATTTTATTCACTCTTGCCGCTTTGGCTTTGGTTGCTTGCGGTAGCAAAGAGAAGAAGAATGCAGGCGATCAGGAAGAGCGCGTAGAACAAGTACGTGTCACCGTTCTGCATGCACAAGAGATTGAACGCGAGATTAGCGTCTCAACTAACTTGCAAGGTTACCTTACTCAGAATGTTGCGCCATCACTCACAGGCAAGATAGAGCATATCTACCGCGAAGTGGGAGACCGTGTAGCCAAAGGCTCTGATCTGGTTCGCATGGACCAAACTCAGTACAAGACTACCAAGATCTCGCTTGGCAATCTGGAGATAGAGAAAAACCGTGTGGAGATGTTGTTGAAATCCGGTTCGGCTACCCAACAGCAGTTTGACCAACTGACCGCTCAGTACAACTCCACCAAGGAGCAGTTGGACTTTTTGGAGACCAACACTTATGTCAAGGCTCCTTTCAGCGGCGTTATCTCGGCTAAGAACTATGAGGACGGCGAACTCTACGGAGGTCAGCCTATTTTGGTTCTCACTCAAATAGACCGACTCAAAGCGCTGGTGGCCATTCCGGAGAGTTACTTCCCGAAAATGAAGGCCGGTATGAAACTGACTCTGACATCGGAGATTTATCCTGATCAGGTTTTCCCGGCTACAGTAGAGGTGGTTTATCCTACCATCGATGCAAGCAGTCACACTTTCCAAGTCAAAGTGGTTGTGCCTAACGGAAGAAACCTGCTTCGTCCGGGAATGTACGTAACCACCACTATCGGTTTGGGCAAGGCTAAAGCCATTGTGGCTCCGTACCAGGCAGTAGAGAAACTGGTTGGTGCCAACGACCGTTACGTCTTCATCAATGACAACGGACACGCCAAACGTGTGGCTGTTGAACTTGGCCAACGTTTCGACCAAAACGTAGAGATTATCTCGCCGGAGATAGTAGAAGGTGTTGAGATGATCACTACCGGCCAACACAAACTGGTGGATGGCATAAAGATTAATATTGTAAAAGACTAAAACTATGGCAATATACAAAACAGCGATAGAGAAACCGGTTACCACTGCATTGATATTCATTGCAGTGATTGTAATCGGTATATTTAGTTTCCTCAAACTGCCTATTGATCAGTTCCCGGAGATGGAACCTCCGTACGTGACGGTAATGACCACTTATCCGGGAGCTTCAGCCAGTGAGATGGAAACCAACGTCACCAAGGTGATGGAGAACGCGTTGACCAGTGTTGACCACCTGAAGCACATTACATCGCAATCCAAGGATAATATATCGGTTGTAACGTTGGAGTTGGAGTGGGGTGCCAATATGGACGAGGCGGTCAATGACGTTCGCTCGTTTGTGGACATGGCAGCCAACAACCTGCCGGACAATTGTGCCAAGCCAGTCATCTTCAAGTTGTCCACATCCACAATGCCTATTTGCCAATACTCCATCACAGCTGATGAGAGTTATGCTGGTTTGGACAAGATATTGAACGATGAGGTTATTCCGCAACTGAACCACATAGACGGTATCGGTAATATTTCCCTGTCGGGTGCACCGGATCGCTATATTTACGTCAATATCGACCAGCAGAAACTCGATGCGTACGGATTGACGCTGGAGCAAGTGGGACAGGTGGTACAAGCCAACAACCTGAACCTCTCGTCCGGAACGGTCAAGATGCCTCAGGAGCAATACCAAATGCAGGTACGCTCAGAGTTTATCGAGTCGTCGGAGATAGAAAACCTAATGGTGGCAATGTCTCCTATGGGCCAGCAAGTCTTTATAAGAGATATAGCAACGGTTAAAGATACAATCAAGGACCTCTCGCTTGACGAGAAGACCAACGGCCGCGAGGCTGTACGTCTGGTGATTGCCAAGCAGACAGGAGCCAATACCGTACAGGTGTGCCGCCAAGTGCGTAATGAACTGAAAAAGTTGCAGAAACAACTGCCGTCAGATATTAAGATAGAGAAGATTTACGATTCGTCAGAGAATATACAGAACTCTATCAATTCGCTGGAGGAGTCCGTTATGTACGCGTTGTTGTTCGTTGTACTTGTGGTTCTCTTCTTCCTGGGTAAATGGCGTGCGACACTTATTATCGGTATCACAATTCCTATTGCCCTCATTGTGGCGTTCATCTATCTGGGGGTGGCCGATTCGTCACTCAACATCATTTCTCTCTGTTCGCTAACCATTGCTATCGGTATGGTGGTGGACGATGCCATAGTGGTGCTGGAGAATATCACACGACATGTCGAGCGTGGCGAAGATCCGCACGAGGCGGCTATCTATGCAACCAACGAGGTGTGGGTCAGCGTTATCGCTACCACTTTGGTACTTGTGGCCGTGTTTGTTCCGCTGACCATGTTGAACGGAATGGCGGGTATCATGTTCCACGAACTAGGTTGGATTGTAACAGTTGTCTGCTGTACGTCCACTGCCGTGGCTATCTCGCTGACTCCTATGCTTTGTTCTAAGTTGCTGAAACCGAAGCAAGTGCATGTGGACGAAAAAGGTAATCTTATTGATGATGAGATAGGTAAGAGAACTTGGTACGATAAGACCGTTGTTCGTTGGCTCGATATTATTGACGGCTATTATGCACGTTCACTCGGATGGTGTCTGAATCACAAAGGTCTCACCATTCTTGCGATAGCTGGTACATTCTTCCTGTCACTTATCCCTGCATGTTCAGGACAGATAGGAACCGACTTTATGCAAGAGCAAGATAATGGCCGCCTGGCTGTAACAATCAAACTGCAGCGAGGCACTCGTATAGAGGAGACGTTGAAGACAGCACGCCGACTGGAGGCACGCTTTGTCGAATTGGTTCCGGAGATAGAACTGATCAACACTTCTGCCGGTTCGAACGACGACGCATCCATTGCAGCGCTCTTCTCCTCAACGATGAACAATAAGATCTCGATGACCATTCGTTTGCCTAAGAAATGGGAACGCGACCGCACTATATGGGAGATTGCCGAGGTGATGCGTCATGAGATGGCTAAATATCCTGAAATCAACGAGTATCAATGTCAGCCTTCCAGTGGTATGGGCGGTGGCGGAGGCAATACTGTAGATCTGGAGATTTATGGTTATGACTTCGATCGCACCAGCCAATTGGCAGAACAATGCCGACAACTGATATCCAAACTACCGGGAGCACGCGACGTCAATATCAGCCGTGAGGATGACCGTCCGGATATCAAGATTACTGTGGACAAGGAGAAGGCTTCGCGCCTCGGATTGAGTTCGGCTACTATCTCCACTTATCTGCGCAACCGTGTAGCAGGTATGAACTGCGGTTATCTCAAGGATGACGGTTCGGAGAATGATATTGTTGTTCGTCTCCAAGAGGAGGACCGCAACTCTATCAGTGACATTATGGACCTCACTATTCCGACAGCCACCGGCAAACGTGTCAAGTTATCTGAGGTTGCTCAGGTGGGAGAATATTGGGCTCCGCCTACCATCGAGCGAAAGGCACGTCAGCGTATTGTAACAGTCAAGGCCACTCCGTATAACACTACGCTCGGTGAATTGGCTCAATCGATAGAGAAAGAAGTGGTTCCGCAATTGGACCTGCCTGCCGGATACTCAACTCATATAGGTGGTAACTACGAGACGCAACAGGATACATTCCGTGATATGTTGTTACTCATGGCACTTATCATTCTCTTGGTATATATCACGATGGCCAGTCAGTTTGAGAGTCTGTTGATGCCGTTTATTATCATGCTGACTATCATTCCTGCATTCACGGGTGTTATACTTGCTCTGTGGATTAGCGGCCGCTCGTTGGATATGATTGGTGCGCTTGGTATAGTGCTGCTGGTAGGTATTGTGGTGAAGAACGGTATTGTGTTGGTGGACTATATCAACCTGATGCGCGAGCGTGGCTATGAACTCAACAAGGCCATTACTATGTCCGGTAGAAGCCGTATCCGCCCGATCCTCATGACAGCATTCACTACTGTCTTAGGTATGATTCCTATGGCTGTGTCCTCCGGTGAAGGAGCCGAGATGTGGCAACCGTTGGGAATCGTCGTTATCGGCGGTCTGACGGTCAGCACATTCTTGACACTCTACTTGGTACCGGTTCTCTATGGCGCTATGACACGTCATGGCGATCGTAACAAGCAAGAAGCGCTGCGCAAGAAATTCATCTTTATGAATATTAAGGTAAATAAGGAGGAGAAGAAATGAAAAGTGTAATGATTGTATTTAATCAGGCCAATACAGGTCGTGTGGAATATATGCTGGACGTACTTGGAATCAAAGGATTCACCTTCTTTGAGCAAGTACAAGGTCGCGGAACGAACGGCGGTGAGCCGCGCCGCGGAACGCACGCATGGCCGGAAATGAACTCCTGCGTCATCACCATTGTGGAGGACGAACAAGTAGCTCCACTGCTGGAAGCTGTCAAGAAACTGGACCTTCGCAACGAAGAAGTGGGTGTTCGCGCCTTCGTCTGGAATATCGAAGCGACAGTCTGAGATAACAGACTTCTGGCTCTAGATAAACAAGAGAGCATCGCTAATCGGCGATGCTCTCTTGTTGTATATGCAGGACGCAATTAATATGCGTTCATTTGCTTCTTGACGGTCTCGTTGATGAAGTCTGCGAACTCCTGGATCTTCATCTGACCCTTCTCTTCTGCACCTTGCTGGCGAACAGAAACGAGTCCTTCTTCGGCTTCTTTCTCACCGACAATCAGCATGTACGGAATACGCTTCAGTTCGTTGTCACGGATCTTACGTCCGAGTTTCTCGTTGCGGTCATCCACGATAACACGCACATCCTGTTGCTCGAGCAGTTCCTTTACCTTCCATGCATATTCGTTCGATTTCTCGGAGATAGGCAGTACGACAGCCTGATCCGGAGTGAGCCACAACGGGAACTTACCTGCTGTATGTTCAATCAGCACAGCCACGAAACGCTCCATAGAGCCGAACGGCGCACGGTGAATCATCACCGGACGATGCTTTTGGTTATCCTCGCCGGTATATTCGAGTTCGAAACGCTCAGGCAGGTTGTAGTCCACCTGGATGGTTCCCAACTGCCAACGACGACCCAGCGCATCCTTGATCATAAAGTCCAACTTAGGACCGTAGAACGCAGCCTCGCCGTACTCAACTTTAGCCGGCAGATTCTTCTCCTTGCAAGCGTCGATGATAGCTTGCTCTGCCATAGCCCATACTTCGTCCGAACCAACATACTTCTCATGGTTATTCGGATCGCGAAGCGAAATCTGAGCTTCAAACTCCTTGAAATCCAATGCTTTGAAGATGATCTCAATAATCTCCATCACGCGGATAAACTCTTGCTTCACTTGGTCTTGAC
>JAEEHO010000001.1 GCA_016280845.1 Paludibacteraceae bacterium
GCTGGCGGGAACAGCTGAACACCGCCACGCCCTGCAAGCAGTTTCCGAACTTTGTTCGGGCGGAGTTGGCGAGGGAAGACAAAGCCAGGGGGTTATAGGGAACGGCGGGCGTTGTCTAAGTTGCGTCGGGGACCCCAGTTGTATAAGCGTTCTCGTCGCTCTCAATAATCGACAAAAAGGGATACCCAAACGGATATCCCTTTCGTCGAGAAGAGGCGACTCGAACGCCCGACCCTTTTTGTTCTATGTGTCGTACTTCTCTATGGTCGGAGTTACGCTCCCCGCTACTCCTTCCGTTCGAAGCCAAAAGTCAATTGGCTTCTCCACCTTCCGAGTGGGGACTCGTCGGGTACGCCACTCGGAGTGCCATCCGAGGCACTCCTTCACGTTCCCGAACGTCACGTTCAAGCCGTTGAGAGCACGGGCGAGAAAGGCACCTGTCAACAAAAAGGGATACCCAAATGGATATCCCTTTTGTCGAGAAGAGGCGACTCGAACGCCCGACCCCCACGTCCCGAACGTGGTGCGCTACCAACTGCGCTACTTCTCGTTCACTTTGTTCACTTCGGAATCCCTCGAAAGGTCGTTGTTTTATTAAGTCGTAAAGCACGGAACCCCTCCCTCCTTTATTCCTTAAAACAATCTACTTTCTTCGTGAATTCTCGCTCACTTTGTTCACTTCGGAGTCTCTTGAGAGTTGTTGATTTATTAGTCATTAAATAGGGAACCCATCCCTCTTTTATTCCTTAAATCAATGTCCTCTCTGCGAGAGTTCTCGATAGGCTTTCCACAAAAGCGGGTGCAAAAGTACTGCTTTTTTTTGATATACGCAAATAATTCGCTATTTTTTTTGCATTTTCTTTTTCTCAGGCTTTCGAACGAGCAGACTTGCGGAAAGTCTTTTTGGCCGAATTCATCGGTTGAGATTGCGCAATAATCTGCTTGGCCTGTTCTTCGGTCAGTGTCTCCAGCTCTGCGCCCTTAGGCAACTGGAAATTGCCATCCGGCGTACGCAGGTAGGCGCCGAAACGTCCGCGCATCAGTTGGATCTTGCCCCACTCGCGTACCGGCGTGGTAGCCAGACGGTGGTTGATGATCAGGTCGATAGCCTGCTGCATGGTCAGCGTGAGCGGATCGACACCGCGCGGGATAGTGATGAACATACCATCGTAGCGCACGTACGGGCCGTACTTGCCTTCACCTACCACTACCTCTTTGCCCTCGTAGTCACCGAGCGTGAGCGGCAGCGCTGTCTTGAAGAGCTCCAGTGCATCCTTTAGCGTGATGGAGAAGATAGACTGACCCTTCTTGAGGCTGGCGAAACGCGGTTTGTCCTTGCTGGCATCGCCCAGCTGTACGCACGGACCGACCTTGCTGATCTTGGCTATAACAGGCAGACCGGTCTCGGGATCCTCGCCCAGATAGCGACCCTCTACTTTGCCCGATGGAATCGCGGAGATCAGCGGATGGAACTGCTTGTAGAACGTATCGACGGTCTGTACCCAGTCGGCGCGGCCTTCGGCCACCAGGTCGAACTGCTCCTCCTCGTGCGCAGTGAAATCGTAGCTGAGTATCTGCGGGAAATTCTCTACCAGAAAATCGTTGGTGATGCGGCCGAGATCGGTAGGCAACAGACGCTGGGCGTCGGCACCGTAGACCTCGCTCTTCTGCTTCTCGGTCACCACGCCGTTGCGCAGCTGCATGATAGCCACATCGCGCTTGGTGCCCGGTACCGATCCGCGCTCCACGTAGTGGACATGCTGGATGGTCTCGATGATGGTGGCGTAGGTGGAAGGACGGCCGATACCGAGTTCCTCCATACGCTTGACGAGCGTAGCTTCGTTGTAACGGAACGGCGGTTTGTTGTAGGTCTGCACGGCCTGTGCCTCCTGCAGACGCAGTTGCTCGTGCAGCGCCATGGACGGCAGAGTGCGTACACTATCTTCGTCCTCGTCGGTGGACTGGACATAAACGCGCATAAAACCGTCGAAAGTGATGACTTCTCCGGTAGCGACAAAAGCGTACTTGCAACCCGAGACGGATACCTCGATGGTGGTTTTCTCGCTCTCGGCTTCGGCCATCTGGCTGGCGATGGTGCGTTTCCAAATCAGTTCGTAGAGACGCTGCTCGTCCTTGTTGGCACCGGCGGTCAGTTTGTCCATATAGGTAGGACGGATAGCCTCGTGTGCCTCTTGGGCACCCTTGCTCTTGGTCTGGAACTGGCGGGTGCGGACATATTGCTCGCCGTACTGCTCAGCCACCACCTGCTTGCAGGCATGGAGCGCCAGCGACGAGAGGTTGACCGAGTCGGTACGCATATAGGTGATACAACCGCTCTCATAGAGCGACTGCGCCAGACGCATGGTCTTGGAGACAGTAAACTTGAGTTTGCGCGCAGCCTCCTGCTGAAGCGTGGAGGTCGTGAACGGCGGCGCCGGCGTATGACGCGTCGGACGGCGTTGCACATCCCGGATCATGAAGCGCGTATTAGGCAGACTCTCCAGAAAAGCCTGAGCATCGGCCTTGTGCGAGAAACGGTGGTTGAGCTCGCAACGCAGGATAGAGGCGTCGCCGGGATTCTTGCCGATGAAATCGGCGGTTATTCGGTAGGCCGAACTAGTGCGGAACGCCTCGATCTCGCGCTCCTTCTCTACAATCAGGCGCACCGCTACCGACTGGACACGGCCGGCCGAGAGGCCGGTGGTGACCTTCTTCCACAACATAGGCGAGAGCTCGAATCCGACGATACGATCGAGCACACGGCGTGCCTGCTGGGCATTGACCAGATTGTAGTCGATATCGCGCGGATGGAGAATAGCCTCCTGGATAGCGGTCTTGGTAATCTCGTGGAAGACGATACGGCGTGTATCCTTCTTGTCCAGATCCAGCACCTCCTTCAGGTGCCATGCGATAGCTTCTCCCTCGCGGTCCTCATCGGACGCAAGCCAGACGGTGTCGGCCTTGGCTACCTCGCTGCGCAACTGGTCGAGCAGACGGGCTTTGCCCTCGTCCACTACATAATTGGGCTGGTAGTTGTGCTCGAAATCAATACCCATCGAGTTCTTGCCGAGTGGTTCGATATCGCGGATATGTCCCTGACTACTGAGCACATGATAATCGCTGCCCAGATATTTCTCAATGGTCGCCGCCTTGGTGGGGGACTCTACTATCACCAAATTTTTGCTCATATAATACTTATAGGTGTCGCTCCAAAAAATTCGGCTGCAAAAGTAGTATAAATTATTTATTTGTGCAAATTTATTTTTTTTGTTTGCATATATCAAAGATATTTAGTATCTTTGCAGCCGAAATAAAAAAATTAGTTTGATTTTTTTTACAGAAAGGACTTGCATGAACATTTTTTTGGTTGTATTATTAGTGCTCGCGGGCGTCGCGCTATTATTATTGGAGATGTTCCTTCTGCCGGGTTTCGGCATAGCGGGAGTGAGCGGTTTTGCCTGCCTGATAGGCGCCGTAGTATTGGCATGGATATTGCTGGGTAGCGTGGCGGGATACATCACGCTGGGCGCATGTGTCGTGCTGTCGGGTCTGAGCATCTGGGGTTTTCTGCGCAGCAAGGCGTTGGACAAGATGGCGCTGAACGCCAAGATAGACAGCCACGTGGAGTTGGCGGAGAACAAGTTGAACAAAAAGAACGCGAGTGAGACTCGCTCAAAGAAAGACTAAAGATAAAAAATATGGATATGGAAATCGTTAACATTATTCTGATTACACTGATTGCTATTGCACTGTGTATCTTCTTCTATTATGTACCGTTTATGCTGTGGATCAACGCAGTGGTGAGCGGTGTACGCGTTAGCTTGGTTCAGCTCTTCCTGATGCGAATCCGTAAGGTGCCGCCAACCAAGATCGTCAACTGTATGATTGAGGCGCACAAGGCCGGATTGCAGGATGTGAAGCGCGACGGACTGGAGGCTCACTATCTGGCCGGCGGTCACATAGAGCGCGTGGTTCATGCACTGGTGAGTGCCAGCAAGGCAGGTATCGATCTGCCGTTCCAGATGGCTACCGCTATCGACCTGGCCGGACGTGACGTGTTTGAGGCAGTGCAGATGTCGGTTAATCCGAAGGTGATAGATACGCCGCCGGTAACGGCTGTGGCCAAGGACGGTATTCAGCTGATAGCCAAGGCCCGCGTGACCGTACGCGCCAACATCCGCCAACTGGTGGGTGGTGCAGGCGAGGACACCGTGCTGGCCCGCGTAGGCGAGGGTATAGTCAGTTCGATCGGTAGCGCCGAGAGCCACAAACAAGTGCTGGAGAACCCGGACAGCATCAGTAAGCTGGTGCTCTCGAAAGGTCTGGATGCCGGTACGGCTTTCGAGATACTGAGTATCGATATCGCTGACATCGACGTAGGTAAGAACATAGGTGCACAGCTGCAGATGGATCAGGCCGAGGCCGACAAGAATATCGCTCAGGCCAAGGCCGAGGAGCGCCGCGCAATGGCTATCGCCAACGAGCAGGAGATGAAGGCCAAAGCACAAGAGGCTCGCGCCAAGGTGATAGAGGCAGAGGCACTCGTGCCGCAGGCTATGGCCGATGCGTTCCGCAACGGCAATCTGGGCATCATGGACTACTACAAAATGCAGAATATACAAGCCGACACGCAGATGCGTGAGAACATAGCGGGTGCACCGTCTAAGGCGAAGAAATAAAGAAGTCTGACCGCTTCGCTGTTAGAATATAGACGTGAAGATTGCACTGCTGCAATATCCGATAGTCTGGGCAGATCCGCAGGCCAATATAGGTCTGCTGGATGAGCGTTTGTGCTGCCTGGCGGGCAAGACCGACATCGCTGTGGTGCCGGAGATGTTCAGTACGGGTTTCTGTACAGACCGGCCCGATCTGGCCGAACCGTGGGGAGGCCCGACATGTCAGGCGCTGCAAGAGATGGCCGACCGATACGACTTGGCTATAATGGGGTCGATGATATGCAAAGGCGAATGGACAGAGGGCGATGAGGCGAATGCACGTCCGCTCTGCAACCGTGGGTTCATGTTTCGTCCGCACGACAAGGCACTCTACTATGACAAGCGCCATCTGTACCGGAGCGGCGGCGAAGCCGACTTCTTCCGCCCGGGCAAACAGCGCGAGGTATGGGAGTACCGCGGCGTGAAGATACGACTGGCTATCTGCTACGATGCACGTTTTCCCGTATGGCTCAGACAGGACAAAACCAACCTGTACGACATACTGATATGCGTGGCGTGCTGGCCCAGTATACGTATCCAGTTCTGGGATGCACTGCTGCCCGCCCGCGCTGCGGAGAACCAGTGCTATGTGGTGGGCGTCAATCCCGTCGGCACAGACGGTATGCAGTTGGACTACAACGGCCACTCGGCCGCCTACGACACGCGGCTGGTGAACGTAGCGCCCTATGAGGACTACGAGGAAGGCACACGCATAGTGGATCTGTCGATAGAGAAACTGCGGCATTACCGCGAGGTGTTGCCGCTATGGGCAGACGGAGACGATTACTCAATAGAAAGGTAGAAGATTTTGGAGAATAGTTGGCACATAAAACAATTGACGGCTGAGGAGCAGGCGGCGGCAGAGAGACTGGCTGCAGACCTGGAGATCAGTCCGCTGGCCGGTCGCATACTGGCCGGTCGCGGTCTGCGTACCGCCGCCGAAGCGCGAGCGTATATACGTCCGTCGCTGGAGAGTCTGCACGATCCGTTCTTGATGCGCGATATGAGTGCCGCCGTAGACAGGTTGTGCCGCGCCATAGACGGACACGAACGCATCATGATATACGGCGACTATGACGTGGACGGCACAACGGCCGTGGCACTGATGTACTCGTTTCTGCGTACCCAGACCGACAATATCATCTACTATATACCCGACCGCTACCGCGAGGGATACGGTATCTCGTTTGAAGGCATAGACACCGCGCAGCAGGAAGGCTGCGATCTGATCATCGCACTGGACTGCGGCATCAAGGCGGTGGACAAAGTGGCATATGCCGCCGAGCGCCATATAGACTTCATCATATGCGACCACCACACGCCGGGCGACGAGATACCCAAGGCCGTGGCGGTGCTGAACATGAAACGCCAGGACTGCAGCTATCCGTTCAAAGAGTTGAGCGGGTGCGGCGTGGGATTCAAGCTGGTGCAAGCCTATGCGCAACGCCGCGGTATAGCACCGCAGGAGACATACAAACTGCTGCCGCTACTAGCCATGTCGATAGCCAGCGACATAGTGCCCGTCACGGGCGAGAACCGCGTACTGGCTTTCTACGGCCTGAGGGCGCTGAATGCACAGCCGTCGGTGGGTGTCAAAGCCATCATGCGGGTGGCAGGCATAGAGGGCAAGAACGTGACTATCAGCGATCTGGTCTACAAGATAGGTCCGCGCATTAACGCCGCCGGACGCATACATACCGGCGCCGCCGCAGTCCATCTGCTGATCACCGACGACGAAGAGGAAGCACGCCGCAGTGCCGACGAGATCAATGCATACAACCAGGACCGACGCGACTACGACAGCCGCACCACCGACGAGGCACTGGCGCAACTGGATGCCGATCCGGACAACAAGAGCAAACACACGACCGTGGTCTATTCGGAGGAGTGGCACAAGGGCGTGGTGGGTATAGCCGCCAGCCGACTGACTGAGAGCTACTACAGGCCGACCATCGTGCTGACCGCCGGAGAAGACGATATCATCAGCGGCAGCGCACGCTCGGTGAGCGATTTTGATATATACACGGCCATCGACTCGTGCCGCGACCTGCTGACCAATTTCGGCGGTCACCGTTTTGCAGCCGGACTGAGCATGCACAAGAAGGATCTGCCGGAGTTCAAACGCCGGTTTGAGGAATACGTGGCCGCGCACATTACACCCGAACAGATGGTGCCGACGCTGGACGTGGAGGCCGAGGTGCAGCTGAGCGACCTGACATGGAAACTATACAAGATACTGCAGTGCCTGGAACCCTTCGGCCCGGGGAACGAGCGACCGCTCTTCATGACACGCGGACTGATCAACAACCGCAACACAAGGGCCGTGAGCGAAGGACGCCATCTGCACCTGGATGTGACCGACCGGATAGCCGCCATGGACGGCATAGCCTTCGGACAAGGCGACAAAGCCAACCATATGCAGAACGGCAAGAGCGTGGATATATGCTACTATCTGGAGGAGAATAGCTACAAGGGACGTACCACGCTGCAGATGAATGCACAGGACATCAAACTGGATTGACAAGACGATAGCATTTACCATTTACATATTTACCATTTAGGATTTACTGTTTATAATTGATCTATACTATGTTTTCTGAGAGAGACACACAGGGACCGGTACGACGCCACGGCTCGATAGAGGTGGTATGCGGCTCTATGTTCAGCGGTAAGACTGAGGAACTGATCCGTCGTATGAAACGCGCTAAGTTTGCCAAGCAGCGCGTGGAGATCTTCAAGCCGGCCATAGACGTACGCTACAGCGAAGAGGATGTGGTGAGCCATGACCACAACGTGATACAGTCGACTCCGGTGGATTCGAGTCAGAACATCCTGCTTCTGGCCGATGATATCGACGTGGTCGGCATAGACGAAGCGCAGTTCTTCGACATGGGAATAGTGGATGTATGCCAACAACTGGCTGCACGCGGTATACGCGTGATAGTAGCCGGTCTGGATATGGATTATCGCGGCGTGCCGTTCGGCCCGATGCCGGCGCTGATGGCCATAGCCGAAGATGTGTACAAGACCCACGCCATCTGCGTACAGTGCGGCGATCTGGCCTACGTGAGCCACCGTCTGGTGCAGAGCGACAAACGCGTGCTGCTGGGCGAGACCGAGAGCTACGAACCGCTGTGCCGCGCCTGCTACAGTCGCGCTATAGCAGCGGAAGAACAGAGATTAGATAATTGACAGTTGAAAGAATATACGATACGTTGATGTCATATTACCATTAGCCATCCGGGATGTCTATACGTATAGCGTTCCGGATGATTTGTCCACACCGCAGGCCGGTGTGCGCGTGGTGGTGCCGCTGATGAAGAAATCGCTGCGCGGCATAGTGCTGCGCGAGCATACCGAGCCGATTGACTCCGGCCTGGTAGGCAAGATACGCCCGCTGAGCGAGATAATAGACGAGCAACCCATCATCAATGCGCCGCAGCTGGCGCTATGGCAATGGATGAGCACATACTACATGTGCACATTGGGTGAAGTGATGGCAGCCGCCCTGCCAAGCGGTATACTGGACGACCGCTACAACGAGCGCATCACACAATATATCGTTCTGCCGCCGCAGGCGGACCACGAGGCGGTGCGTGCGACGCTGAAGCGCGCACCCAAGCAACTGCTGGTTTACGATACGGCGGTGAACATGTGCCGAGCCACAGGGCGCGTAGAACGACGCGCACTGCTGCAAGAGAGTTGCCAGGCAGCGGCCGTGCTGCACGCGATGCTGGAGAAAGGAGTACTGCTGCAGGAACAGGTGGGTGTATCGCGCATAGAACCCTACAAGGGCACCATCGAATCCGAGCACGAGTTGACTCCCGCACAACAAAAAAGTGCCGATCAAATCAAGGATTATTTCCGCAACGGCAAGCAGATAGTGCTGCTGCACGGCGTGACATCGAGCGGCAAGACGGATATATACATCCACCTCATACGCGAGCAACTGAGCCGGGGTAGGAACGTGCTGTACCTGGTGCCGGAGATAGCGCTGACCACACAACTGACATCGCGACTGCAACGCGTGTTCGGCGACCGGCTGCAGGTCTATCACAGCCGATTCAGCGACGCAGAGCGCAACGAGATATACCACGCTGCGACCAAACAGGAGCCGCACGTCGTGATAGGTGCGCGCAGCGCGGTTTTTCTGCCAATGCCGAACATAGGACTGATCATCGTGGACGAAGAGCACGAGAGCAGCTACAAACAGGCCGAGCCGGCTCCGCGCTATCATGCCCGTGCAGCCGCTATTGTGTTGGCGCGTGAGCACAAGGCCGATGTGCTGCTGGGAACAGCCACGCCGGCGATTGAGTCCTACTATCTGGCGCAGAAGGGTGTGTACGGACTGGTGAACCTGGAGGAACGGTTTGCCGGCATAGAGCTGCCGGATACACAACTGATAGACCTGAAAAGGCAATACACGCGCAAGGAGATGTACGACCACTTTAGCGACCCGCTGGTGGAAGCCATACGCGCAACGTTGGCCGAGAAACGGCAAGTGATACTGTTTCAGAACCGTCGCGGCTATGCACCGCAGCTACAGTGCACATCGTGTGGTAAGACACCGCGCTGCGTGCAATGCGACGTGCCGCTGACGCTCCATCTGCGCGCCAACGAACTGCGGTGTCACTACTGCGGCTACAGAACGCCTATGCCTACCCGTTGTCCGGACTGCGGCGGCGAGATGAAGGTGCGGGGATTCGGAACCGAACGCATAGAGGACGAGATAAGCAAGCTGTTTCCCGAGGCACGCGTGTTGCGCATGGATCTGGACACCACACGCAGCAAGACTGCCTATCAGGACATTATCAACAGTTTCGCCCGCCACGAGTGCGACATACTCATCGGTACACAGATGGTGACCAAAGGACTGCATTTTGACGACGTGGGTCTGGTGGCGGTGCTGAATGCCGATCCGCTGCTGAACCAACCGGATTTCCGCTCATACGAACGGTCGTTTCAGATGCTGGAGCAGGTGGCAGGACGCGCCGGCCGAAAGGGCAACAAAGGCACGGTATATATCCAATCGTTCGACCCGAGCAACGTGGTGCTGCAGATGGTTAGAACGCACGATTACCGAGCGCTGTACCAACAGCAGATAGCCGAACGGCAACTATTCAATTATCCGCCGTTTCATCGGCTCATATCGCTATCGGTACGCCATACGGACAGCCAACGTGTGCAGGCCACCACACAGGCGCTGCAGACACGACTGAGACAGATATTCGGTCCGCGGGTGTCGGAGGTGATAGTGCCTAGCGTGGAGCGCATACAGGCCTATTATATACGCGAGCTGAATCTGCGCATTGAGAACAACGCGCAGATAGCCGAAGCCAAAAGACGACTGAGAGAAACCATAGACTATATAACCGGTCAAACCAACTACAGAGGCGTGAGCATCATAGCCGATGTAGATCCGCTATAACAAAAAAAACATAACGATTATGAAAATGAAGAATATATACATAGACTGTCCTTACACGACAGAGGAAGAAAAACGACGCCACACCATCTCCTATATCAACGAGATGATCACCGAAGGCCGCGCAGCGCAACTGGTGGCCGAGGGAGAAGCGTATCAGGAAGAACAATTGGCGCGTATAGCCAAAGATATATGCAGTCGGCCGGATGTACGCGTAGTACTGCTGGCCGGACCGTCATCCAGCGGCAAGACCAGCACAAGCTACAGACTCTGTCTGCAACTGCTGGCATGCGAACGCCGACCGGTAGCGCTGTCGCTGGACAACTGGTATGTGGACGGTACGCTGACTCCGCGCGACGAGAATGGCAAGAAGGACTACGAGAGCATCTACGCCATCGACCTGAAGCAACTGGAGAGCGACCTGACGGCACTGATAGCCGGTCAGGAGGTAGCGCTGCCTACCTTCAACTTCGCCGAAGAGAAACGCGAATACCTCGGCGACACACTCAAGCTGGAGGAAGACAGCATACTGGTGATAGAGGGCATACATGCGCTCAATCCACTGCTGACCGAACACATCGAACAGAAACGCAAGTACAAGGTCTATGCGGCGCCTATGCGTCCGGTATCGCTGGACGGCGAGCACTGGATACCGACATGGTACCACCGACTGCTGCGCCGCATGAGCCGCGACTATCGCACACGCGGCCGCTCGCCGCAAGTCACCATAGCCGGATGGGAATCGGTTCGCGAGGGTGAACGCAAATGGATAGAACCGTTCCGCAAGGAGGCCGATGCCGAGTTTGACAGCTCGATGCGATACGAACTGCCGACCATACGCACCAAGGTGGAGACAGCCCTACAAACAGTGCCGGCTGCCTCACAGGAATATGAGACAGCCGAACAACTGCTATTTTACCTCAGTTTCTTCGAACCGATGGATGCCGCTCTGATTCCGCGCACTTCTATACTGCGCGAGTTTATCGGCGGATCACAATTCAACGTAGGATAAATCTTAAGTAACGTATTTGATTACCAGATGCTGACGCGATTCTCGGGTGCTATGTACAATGGCGACTCGGGAGTTACGTTCCATGCCTCGTACCATGCATTGATATGCGGCAGAGCACCGTTGACACGCCAGCGGCCGAGCGAGTGGGGATCAGACTTGGTACGCTGGAGAATCTCCTCGGGACGGATATTGTTGGCCCACACATTAGCATAAGCCAGGAAGAAACGTTGCGCAGGAGTGAAGCCATCGCGGGTCTGCAGACGATCCTTCTCAGCCTTGGCAGCCTCGTTGTTGCAGAATGCGAGATAAGAAACTTGCAGACCGCCGTGGTCAGCGATGTTCTCGCCGAGCGTGAAGGCACCGTTGGCGTGTACGCCCGGAGCAACCTCAATGCGGTTGAAGGCCTCCTCCATCACCTTAGTACGCAGATCGAAGGCGATCTTGTCCTCCGGCTTCCACCAATTCTGCATATTGCCATCCTTGTCGAACTGGCAGCCCTGGTCATCAAAACCGTGGGTCATCTCGTGGCCGATAACCACACCGATGGCGCCGTAATTGAATGCATCGTCTGCGCTCATATCGAAGAACGGATACTGGAGAATACCAGCCGGGAAGCAGATCTCGTTGCTGGACGGATTGTAATAGGCATTGACGGTCTGCGGAGTCATATACCACTTGGTCTTGTCAACCGGCTTGCCCAGATAACTGAGACTATAGTCCTGCTCGAACTTAGCCGCACGCCGGATATTGGCGTAGTAGGTATCGTTGGCATCGATAGAGAGCTTGCTATAGTCGCGCCATGTATCGGGATAACCGATTTTGATAGTCATGGCATTGAGTTTCTCCAATGCCTTGTCTTTGGTCTCGCGCGACATCCACTCGAGGTTCTCTATACGCTGGCCGAGCGCCTTCTGCAGATTATGAACGAGCGCAAGCATACGCGCCTTGTTCTCCTCGGGGAAATACTTCTCCACATACATCTGGCCAACAGCCTCGCCGAGCGTACCATTGACGATACCTACCGCACGCTTCCACAGCGGCGACGGTTCCTCACGGCCGGAGAGGATCTGGCCGTAGAAATGGAAGTTCTGCATGAAGATCTCGGTGGTCAGGAAGCTGGCGGCACCGTCGATAACCTGCCATGCAAAGAGGGTCTTGATATCCTCCAGCGGTTCGTCAGCCAACAGACGGCCTGCCTCTTGCAGATGAGGAACCTGGCCGATAGAGAGGCTGTCGAGGCTGACACCAAAAGCAGCGAAATAGGACTGCCACTGAATCTGCGGAACGAGTTCCTGCAATTGGTCGAGAGACATCATGTTGTAGTTAGCCTGCGGATCGCGCAGTTCGACGTTGGAATAAGCAGCCTTGGCCAGACGGGTCTCCAGACGGAGAACGACGTCCGCACGCGCCTCGGCATTATCGTATCCGAAGAGTTCGAACATGCGGGTGACATGCTTGCGGTACTCGTCGCGGATCATGCGAGTATGGTCGTCTTCATCGAGATAATATTCCTTCTCGCCCAATGCAAAACCGCCCTGGAACTCATTGAGGATATTCATCGATGAATTCATAGCATCTGCATCGACATACATACCCCACAGACCGAAGTCCATAGCCTTGCCGAGCGCCTCGGACAACTGGTCGTGCGAATGGATTGCCTCGATCTCATCGAGCGTTTTCTGAACCGGCGCTATTCCCTCTTGGTCGCGACGGGCGGTATCCATACTCAGATTGTAGAGGTCGCCTATCTTCTGCGCCACACTACCTTGCTTGTGCTTCTTGGCCGCCAGATCCTGGATCAGGCCGTTGACCTGCTCGAGGTTGTTCAGTCCCAGCTTGTCAAACGAGCCGAAGCGGCTGTACTCGGGAGTCAACGGGTTGTTGGCCATCCATCCGCCACAGGCGAATTGGTAGAAATCGTTTTGCGCCACGGCTGTCGTATCGAGATTAGACAAATCGATACCCGTGGTCTGCTGTTTAGTACATGCTGTTGCCATAAGCATTATCGCGGAAAGCGATAGAATAATTTTTTTCATATTAATAGTATTTATACAATAGCCAATTCGTGCATTTGCACCATTTGCGCCTGCAAAGGTACTACAATTATTGCAATTATGCAAATTTTGTGAGCAAATTCACTATATTTAGGCATATCAACAAGAAAAAAGTCCTGCGTTGAACAAGACTTTTTTCGTATTGACAATCGACTGTTTTGTTCCGATTACTTCGGCAGAACAGTGATGCGAACGATGCGGTTGAGCGATGTCTTCTCATAGACCTGCTCGCGCGAGCCGAGCGGATTGAGAATGATCTTGCCGGCATCGACACCATAGTCATGAACCAAGATGTCACGAATCGTGACGGCATGCTTCTGCGCCAACTCGTCGTTGTACTCCGTGGTGCCCGTTGCAGCAAATCCACAAAAGGGTGTTTTTTTGCGAATATAACATTCTTAGAACCCATTTTTGCCGTTATAAGACACAACCCCTTGTTTTTCTATAAGTTTTAGAGTTTGTCGGTAATCTCATCTATAAATTGTTTGCAGTTGAATCCACATCATGCAAGCGTGTACGTCTTCGTCGTTTGCCCGATGATATAGAACAGATTCTATTTCCCGCAAAAAAAAGTCATTCAGCACTTGCATATGTGCAATTTTTGTTGTACCTTTGCAGCCCGAAAGGATTTAGTCTGATTAGGTTATGCAATTAGCATTTGACAACGACAAGTACATCCGAATACAGTCGGAGCACATTCGCGAGCGAATCGCACAGTTCGGTAACAAACTTTATTTGGAGTTAGGAGGAAAACTCTTCGACGACATGCACGCCAGTCGTGTGCTGCCGGGATTTTTGCCCGACAGCAAGTTGCGCATGCTCTATCAGTTGCGCGATTCGCTGGAGATAGTCATCGTCATCTCGGCTCAAGATATAGAACGCAACAAAGTGCGTCAGGACTTGGGTATAACCTATGATGAGGATGTGCTGCGTCTGCGTGACGAGTTCTCCCAACGGGGTTTCCTCGTTTCGTCGGTTGTCATCACCCACTACAGCGGTCAGCGTTCGGCTGATGCCTATCGCCAACGTTTGGAGTGGCAGAATATAAAGGTCTATTACCACTATCTTATCGATGGGTATCCGCACAATGTGGATCTGATTGCGTCCGATGAGGGCTTCGGTCATAACGATTACGTTGAAACAACTCGTCCGTTGGTAGTGGTGACAGCGCCGGGTCCGGGTAGTGGCAAGATGGCTGTATGTCTCTCTCAACTATATAATGAGCACGCGCGCGGTCGCGAAGCCGGTTACGCCAAGTTTGAGACTTTCCCGGTATGGAATCTGCCGTTGAAGCATCCTGTTAACGTGGCCTACGAAGCAGCTACGGCTGACTTGCAGGACGTCAATATGATAGACCCGTTCCACCTTGATGCTTACGGTGAGACGGCTATTAACTACAATCGAGATATAGAGATTTTTCCGGTGCTGGATGCCATATTTACCTCTATCTACGGTTCTAATCCATACAAGTCACCTACCGATATGGGTGTGAACATGGTAGGTTTCTGTATCAGTGATGACGAGGTATGCTGCGAAGCCAGCAAGCAGGAAATCATCCGCCGTTATTTCCAGGCTCTATGCCGCTTGGCGGGAGGCGCATGCAATGATGCGGAGATACAGAAACTGGCGTTGTTGCAGAAGCAGGTGGGTATCAACACAGCGTACCGCAAATGTGTGGTGGCTGCGCGTGAGCGTCGTGAACAAGCCGGCACCGGACGACCGTTCGCTCAGGCGGCTGCGATGGAGTTGCCGGACGGAACAATCATCACAGCCGGTGCCAGTCCTTTGTTGGGTTCGTCGGCTGCCCTGTTACTCAACGTGATGAAACACATGGCCGGGATAGACCACTCCATCAAACTGATTCCGCAGAACATGATTGAACCGATACAGAAAACCAAAATCACATTCCTGCACGGCAAGAACCCGCGTCTGCATACCGATGAGGTGCTGGTGGCTCTGTCCGTACTCTCGCTGAATGACGAGAACTGCCGCCGCGCACTGGAGAGTCTGCCGCAGCTGAAAGGATGCCAGGCACACTCGACCGTCATGCTCAAGGAAGTGGATGCACGCACATTTGCCAAATTAGGAGTGAACATAACGTGCGATCCCGCCCGCAAATAGGAGAACCGAAGAGTCCCGATGAAATGGGAGAAAAAGACAATAATACCACTTAACCTGTCACAAAAGCGCCCCAACGGACGCTTTTGTCGCATTCGAAGAAACGAGTGTCGCTATTTTTATTCGGACAATGATTGATTATAAGGCAATTAAAAAGTCATTTGTCGCATAGAAAAATTTGGATGTCACGGATTTTTGTAGTACCTTTGCATCGATTTTCAAAACTCACCTGTATGAAAAAAAGTGTGCTCATCATTATTATCTCAAGCGCGATGTTCGCATGTGTATCGCACGTAGAGAAAGCAGATCTGCAGACCGCGGAGTTGACACTTCGTACGGCAGATTCGTTAGAGAACGCACCGCATACGTACGCGGATACGTCAGCGTTGTCGGTAGCGGAGCAGGTTTTTCGCTCAGAGAGCAACACAGCCAAACAAGCCAAGTCGGCTTATCACCTTGGCCGGGCGTATCAAGCTGCACAATGTGATTCGTTGGCATTCATTTGTTTTAGCCGTGCTGCTGACGCTTTTCTCAGGTTGAGTGACTCCGTTTATTACCCGCTTTCGGTGCTTGAGATGAGTCTAATAGCGGAACGGCAGTACAAAGAGAACGGTAATGCGACGATGTTGCAGGCTATCCGTACGCTGCAACGCGAAATGATTCGAAAGCAAAATTCAAGTCATCTATGGCAGTCGTTTTTGGGGCTGATGATTATAGTTCTGGTGATAGCTATTATCGGGGTAGGGTATGCTCTTCGCAAGAAATCGACGCAAGCAGTCTCCATCCAACGAGAGGACCTGGATCGCAATATCGAATTGCTTTTGACACAGGGGCGCATCACTGTCACGCTGCAATGGGATGATTACAAGCAGTTCTGCCGGACAGTGAACGCTTATCTCTACAACGCGATAGACCGTCTAAGTGAGACCGGACTGCAATTGAGCGAACAAGATGTGCGGTTTCTGGTATTGGTTCTGTTGGACCTGTCGGGCAAAGAGATAGCCGATATCATGAATCTGTCACAAAATAGTATAAGCAACAAAAAGACACGCACGGCGCAGAAACTTGGTACCATTGCTGCAGACCTGCGGGAGAAATTGATATGTTTAATCCTAAAAAGTACAAGACAATGAAACCAACACTGTTTTTGAGTGCTTTGACACTCGCGATGATGTGCGTGGTACAAGTACATGCCACCACTGACCCCGTCAATACGGAAGGCGAGGAAAAGACACTGCTTCAAGCGGAAGTGATGCCTAAGTATAATGGAGGAATGGAGGCGCTGTTTGCCTATATCTCCCAAAATGTGAACTATCCGGAAGATGCGAAGAAAGCCGGTAAAGAAGGTCGCGTATTGTGCTCCTTCATAGTCAGCAAGACCGGCAAGGTGACCAATGTGCGCATAGTCAGATCTTGCGGAACCAAAAGTCTGGATGATGAAGCACTACGCGTAGTGAAACAGATGCCCGATTGGACACCCGGACGTGACAACGGAAAACCGGTCAATGTGCAATACACGCTGCCCGTCACATTCCGTCTGAAATAAACATCCCGACAACGGCCGGGAGAAGCATAAATACCCTTCATAATGAAAGAGCAGGCGCAAAAGCCTGTTCTTTTTTATTCCATATAACACAATAATACCTCATATTTCCAATAATGATACTATTATGGAAGACAAAAGAGGAAAAAAACACGAATAATTTTGGTGGTTTAACAAAAAAAGTGTATCTTTGTCGCCCATTTGCTAAAAAACGGAGTATGCCAAAAATCCGATAAAGAGTAGGCAATAGTAATGACAATATTATGAAAAAATTAAGCAAATTGATTTGTTTGGGTCTTGGACTAATGCTAATGGCAGGTTGTGGTGTTCATCAAACAGCAGCATACACAGACACCAAGACCAAGTGTATCGGATCTGAGTTGGATGGTTCGTATACGCTGCGTGTGGCTGGCCGTGCCCGCAATGCGGCCGATGCATATGAGCAAGCAGCTAAACAAGCCGTTTATGACATGATGTTCACATACATTGATGTTCAGTCAGGCTATCACGAGAAACAAATTAAGCCTCTACTGATGGAAGTGAACGCAGTCAGCAAGTACGAGTCGTACACAGCCAAGTTCCTAAAGGATGGCGGTGACTACCTGAAGTACGTATCGCGTAAGGAGAAACGTTCGCTCTCGAGTCAGTACATGAAGACTAACACCCAGACCGTATGTATCACAACGGTATGTGTTTTTCGCGAAGATCTGAAACAACGCCTGATTGCAGACGGAATCATCAAGGAGTGATCACATAAAACTAACTTAAATACTAATCAAAACAAACAAAGAATCATGAGTAAAAAATCATTACTTGTTTTAGGTTTGTGCTGCTTGGCGCTTGCCCCGGTGAGTGCCAAGACAACCAAGGAGTATCAGCGTCCATCGTTGCACATGGTGCTGATGACCAATTCTGACAAAGCCCAAAAGGCTTCCAAGGCTCAGATCACAGACGCCAAGATTATGGGGTACGTTGCCGAGTCATGGAACAACTACGAGTTCCCGGCTCTGTACAACAATTTCAAAATCCCTTATCAGAAAGCAGAGATTAACTGCGTATCGGGTTCGATCATCGACGTGATGAGCATGAATATCAACAACATGTCGCTGGCAGAATTGAAGCAAGCGCAAGAGTTGATGGACGGTAAGAAGTATCGTGCTGCATTGAAGGAAGAGATCGACAAGATTTCGGACGAAGTGGCTCACCAGTTGGTAGAGAAGTGGTGGTCTATCGGCCCGGAAGGAACGGTATCGGATACCCTTTTGTTCCGTCTGGCATGCTATTCGGCAACTCAGAATCAGGCTGGTGATGCAGCTCAGACCACTCTGGGTGCACAGCAGCAGTTGTTCAACGAGTTGGCTGACGCAACGATGGCAAACACCTACATCACGTTCAGCAAATTGGACTTCTATGAGAACGAGCCTATCGCCGCTTTCACCCGCGACATTATGAAGAAGATCGCAAGCATCACTTCGTCTGCATCTCCTATCCCTGGCGTTTATGCTGCTGCTTTGGCTGCTGCTGATGCCACCTATGAGTCGATGAAGGAGGGCTACACCGCATATACCAACAACCTGCTCTATCGCCTGGAGTGGAACGACTCGATTGCCAATGAGTTCTACAGCATTTGGAAGGACGGTTCGCACATCGATATGGACAAGTTCAAAGCTATGAAGTTCAACCTCATCTACGTAGGCAACACCGGCGCTAACGCTACCTGCTACGTGAAGAAGGCTGACCTTGGTCAGGGCAATGAGCATATGGTACACAAGACTATCCACAAGGCTCTTAACAAGCAGTTCGCTAACCTCCAACGCGACTTCGAGGAGTTCCGCCCGATGGTTCCGGTTCTCGGTATTGACGCCAAGGGCGGTATCATTGCCGATATGGGTACCAAGGAAGACGTTAAGGTAGGCGACAAGTTCAACCTGCTGGAGCCTGTTACCAACGAGAAGGGCGTTACCAAATATGTATTCAAGGCTGCCGTTAAGGTGGTTAAGTGGACCAGCGACAAAGAAGGCGAGTTCGTTGACGGCGTATGGAATAACGAGGAGATCGATAACGCTGCCGCTGCCGACCTGAATACCAACGATGGTTTCGATATCATCGGTACCCACCTCAGCAAGTTCAAAAACGCTTCGCCGAGCATGTTCGTAAAGAAAGCAAAATAATAGTAAACTAACAAAATCATAAAAAACTTACAATCATGAAAAAATTATTAATCGCACTGCTCTCTGTATTGGTTTTCCTGCCAGCATATGCCGGCTCAAAGGCAGACAAAGAGACATTGGTATGGCGCTATGAGGTGCAAGACCTCAACTTGGTAGCCAAGGATGGTAAATCGGTAATCTTCAAGATTTGGAGCTATTCCAAGAACGAGAAGACTGCGTTGATGCAGGCCGGTAAGAATGCTGTTCACGCCGTTATCTTCAAGCAAATCGGTTATAGCCCGGCACTGGCCGGAACAGAGGCTGTAGAGACTGAGCAAAAGGCCTTCTTCAAGGAGTTCTTCTCTGACGGTGGCGAGTACATGCGTTTCGTTCAGTTTGCTAACAACGGTGCCGTAGGTCCTCAGGACAAAATCAAAATCAAGAACGAGTACAAGATTGGTGTTAAAGTAACCGTCAATCGTGCTGACCTGCGTAAGTATCTGGAGGAGCGCGGCGTACTCAAATCAATGAATTCAATGTTCTAATACAATAACAATCTATCTATGAAACGTTTATCAATCACATTGTGCATGGCAATGTTCGCCATTGCATCCCTTTTCGCTCAAGCTGTTCAACCGAGTTTGATGGTGTTCCCGTCGCGCGCATGGTGCCACCAGAACGGATTTGAGAAAACCGTAACCAAAGCCAATGGCAAGGAGGTTAAGATCCAAGAGTATGATAAGGCCTTCATCGAGAATAAAGATCTGGGTCCGGCAGTACGTACTATCGGTAAGATGATGCAGGATCGCGGTTTCCAACTTGTGGATCTGGAGAGCCAATTGGCAAGCCAGGATCTTGAGAATGCTTTGGATAATGCAGGTGATGACGATATGGAAGTTTCTGCATACGACAAGTTGCTGGAGACTGCCGGTCCGGATATTGCAATGCATATCAACTACTACACAGAGGAGCAAGGTCCGCGTGTAACATTGTTCTACGATTTGACCGCATTTGACGCTTACACCAACAAGCAGGTTGCTTCTACCGGTTTGGTATCTTACGGCCCGGTAATGAGCGCTCCGCTGCAGTCGCTGATTCAGTCTGCATTGCTCAGCAGTATCGACGCTTTCAACGCACAATTGATGCAGCACTTTATGGACATGCAGTCCAAGGGTCGTGAGATTAGCGTTCGCGTTAATGTTGTTTCCGGTTGGGAAGATGGTCTGGAGACCGAAGTTGACGGTCGTGAATTGACCGAGATCATCGAGGAATGGATGACCAACAACTGCGTAGCAGGCCGTATGCACCAGAAGACTTCGTCAGAGACCTCTATGTACTATGACTCTGCACGTATTCCTCTCTACAACGAGAAGGGCCGCGCTGTACAAGCTAAGCAATGGCTGCAGGGTCTGCGCAAGCACCTGAAGGGTCTGGGCGTAAACTCGAAGGTTAAAACCCGTGGTTTGGGTCAAGCACAAATCATCATTGGTGAATAATCAACAAACACAACACAGTCATGAAAAAACTATTTCTGTTAGGATGTATCGCCATGGTATCCCTGATTTCGTTCGCACAGAACAACGAGGGTACTAATGATGATGCAGCACGTATCGCGATGACGCCTTACGTTGACGCTAGCCTCAATTTCAACAACGAGGTGTGCAAGCAACTGAACAATAAGATGAATCAGATCCTGACCAAGCAGGGCTTGGCAGGTATGTACAACCAGCGTTTCATCATTACTTGCAACGCGGATATTCTGTCTGAAGACATCGTAGTTACCACCAAAGAAATGTACCAATACGAACTCGGTGTTAACTTCATCGTCGGAGACGGTATTGAGGGTGTTAAGTACGCTATGGCTTCTCAAAATGTCAAAGGCCTGGGTGAAACCAAAGCTGCCGCTTATCTGGCTGCTATCAAGAAAATCAAACCGGCTGATCCTGCTTTCCAACAGCTGATCAATGACGCAAAGAAGAAGATCATTGAGTACTACAACTCGAAGTGTGACTTCATCATCACTGAGGCACAGACATTGGCTAAGCAACAGGATTATGATGCAGCTATCTACAAACTGATGAGTGTACCTGATGTATGCAAGGAATGCTACAACAAGTGCATGGCTGCTGCTGAACCTATCTACCAGGCTAAAATTGACCAAGAGGGAGCCGTTCTCCTGGCTGAGGCTAAGAACGTATGGAATGCAGGTCAAGACGGCTACGCAGCTGATCGCGCTGGTGCCATCCTCGCACAAATCAATCCGCAGGCTAAGTCTTTCGCAGAGGCAAGCAAACTCGGAACAGAGATTGCTAAGCGTGTGAAAGAGCTGGACAAGCGTGAATGGGACTTCATGGTAAAACAGCACAACGACGAAGTAGATATCAAGAAGGCCAACATCAAGGCTATGCGTGATGTTGGTGTTGCTTACGGTAACCACCAACAGCCTACTACCTACAACGTACGTGGTTGGTTCTAATCAACGTATGTGTTGAAAAAAAAGAGATGGCCGATTATTGGTCATCTCTTTTTTGTATGTTTGTCCGATTCTATCGAAACAAATCAGCCTACTTGGCAACCGTTTTTGACGGGAGCGCTAACGGTGGTTACAACCAGTTTGCCATCTGCATCTACGGCCGAGAGTATCATACCCTGACTCTCGATACCCATCATCTTACGTGGCGGGAAATTGGCGATAAAGAGCACTTGTTTGCCCACCAATACCGATGGATCCGGATAACTCTGCGCAATACCACTGAGAATAGTGCGTCCGCCCATTCCATCGTCTAGTTTGAATTGTAGCAGGCGATCGGATTTCTTGACGTTGGAACACTCTAGTACAGTAGCAACGCGGATATCATTCTTGTCGAATTCATCGATATTTGTGGCTGCTTTGATCTCCGATGGACGCCAGTTCTTGAGTGCTTCTTCTTGTGCTGCTTTCTCGTTCTCGGCTTTGATGCGTGCCAAGCGGTCGAGTTGCGCCTGGATAGCACTGTCCTCAATCTTCTCAAAAAGCAGATTGATTTCTCCGAGAACTTGACCCTCTGTCAACAAATCAATGCGGCCGAGATCGTCCCATCCGATAGACTTGTCGAGTTGTAGCATACCTTTAAGTTTCTCCGAACTGAACGGAAGGAACGGCTCGAAAGCAATAGCCAAATTAGCGGCAATCTGCAGCGATAGATGCAGGATAGTGGCAGTGCGCTCCATGTCGGTCTTAGCCAGTTTCCACGGTTCGGTATCAGCCAGGTACTTATTGCCGATACGTGCGAGGTTCATAGCCTCCTTCTGTGCATCGCGGAAACGGAAGTTATTGAGCAGGTCTTCCAGCGTAGCCTTGACGTTCTTGAATTCCTCGATAGTAGCTTTGTCGTAGTCGGTGAGTACGCCGCAAGCGGGTACTTTGCCGTTGAAATACTTATTGGTGAGCACGAGTGCACGGTTGACAAAATTACCGTAAACAGCAACCAACTCATTGTTGTTGCGCGCTTGAAAATCTGACCAAGTAAAGTCGTTATCCTTAGTCTCCGGAGCATTGGCTGTCAATACGTAGCGCAATACGTCTTGTTTGCCTGGGAAATCATCGATGTATTCGTTCAACCATACCGCCCAATTGCGCGAGGTGGAGATTTTGTCTCCTTCCAGATTGAGGAACTCGTTGCTCGGCACGTTGTCCGGCAGGTTATAGCCTTGTGCCTTCAGCATAGCCGGGAAGACGATACAGTGGAAAACGATGTTATCTTTTCCGATGAAATGGATCATACGTGTATCTTCCTGCTTCCACCATTTCTCCCAGTTGCCGTATTTCTCCGGCTGAGCAGCACAGAGTTCTTGGGTGTTGGAGATATAACCGATAGGTGCATCAAACCATACGTAGAGCACTTTGCCTTCTGCCCCCTCTACGGGTACGGGAATACCCCAATCGAGGTCGCGTGTCACGGCACGTGGCTTGAGTCCGCCATCGAGCCACGATTTACACTGGCCGTACACATTCGGACGCCACTCCTTGTGGTTGTTGAGAATCCAGTCTTCGAGCCACGACTGGTATTTATCCAGCGGCAGATACCAGTGTTTGGTAGCCTTCTTGGCCAGCGCGTTGCCTGTCTCTGCATTGTACGGGTTGATCAACTCGTCCGGCGAGAGCGTAGCACCACATTTCTCACATTGGTCGCCGTAGGCTCCCAGCGAGTGGCAACGCGGACATTCGCCACGTATATTGCGGTCTGTCAGGAAGTGACCGGTCTCCGGGTCATAGAACTGTTCGCTGGTTTCCTCTACGAACTGACCGGCATCATACATTTTGCGGAAATAGTCAGCTGCAAACTGATGATGTGTGGCAGAGGTTGTGCGCGAATAGATGTCAAACGAGATACCGAACTCAGCGAATGAACGCTTGATGAGTTCATGATAACGGTCCACCACCTGTTGTGTAGTGATACCTTCTTTGCGTGCGCGTATGGTCACGGGTACACCGTGTTCATCGCTTCCGCAAACAAACAGCGTCTCCTTGCCCTTCAGTCTCAAGTAACGGGCATAGATATCTGCCGGTACGTAAACACCGGCGAGGTGTCCGATATGAACTGGACCGTTGGCATAAGGCAATGCTGCAGTGATTAAAGTGCGATTAAATGCCATATTCTATGTATAATTTCAAATTTGCGTGCAAAAGTACTACAAAAAAACGGATAATACAAATTATTCCGAGAAAAAACGTTTTACTATGCCATACTGCTAGAGTGCAGTACGAGGAACAGATCGTCCTCTTTTACCTCGCGAATAGTACCGGCTTTGGCAACAGAGATATGGCCTGTTTCTTCAGAAACGACAATGCAGGTGGCATCTGTTTTCTCAGTCAAACCGAGAGCCGCGCGGTGGCGAAGACCGTAATGTAGAGGGATATCCTGGTTCTTGCTCACCGGTAGAATACAAGCTGCTGCTCTCATCTTTCCGTCTCGGATGATGAGTGCGCCGTCATGCAGCGGCGTGTTCTTGAAGAATATATTCTCTATCAGACGTGTAGAGACGACTGCGTCCAGACGTTCACCGGTTTCGTAGTACTCCTTCAGACTCACTTCGCCGGCCATAACAATCAGTGCTCCGGTTTTGGTAGAAGCCATGTGGCGGCAAGCCTGGGCAATCTCCAGAATCTGCTGACGTGATGCAGTCTCATCCTCGGTGGCACGATTGCGGAAAAGACGCATGGTGGAGAAACGCGAGCCTAGACGGTAGAAGAACATACGAATCTCCTCTTGAAATATTACAATCAGCGCAATAGCACCTACGGAGATGATGCGGTCAAATAGAGCTCCGGTAAGGTCAAGTTGGAAGACAAAACTAACGAGAAACCATACTATGATGAAGGCCAAAATGCCCCAGAATAAGTTGCCTGCACCCGAACGACGGAGCAGACGGTAGGTCTCGTACAGAATGATGGCCACCAATAGGATGTCTATCACATCCTTAAATCCGAACGATAACGCCAGAAAATGCATCTCTATTTACAATTACTACTTGTTATTATATATCTTGTTGTATAGTCTTATTGTATGCGCGGCTGCGCGCACGTCGTGTACGCGCAGAATGGTCGCACCGTGCTGCAGGGCATATAGGTGCAATACTTGCGTTCCTGTCAGACTATCCTCAGGGGTGATACCCAACAGTTTCCAAATCATGGATTTGCGACTAACCCCTACCAAAATCTCACGGCCGTACTCGCGCAGACGATCCAGTTGTCGTAAGCATGCGTAATCGTTGTCTACACCTCCGATAAAGCCGAGCCCTGGATCCAATATCAGGTCTATATCTGCCAGTCGGTCGATATGGTTCAACCATTCGTATTTGCCGCAGATGGTCCAGATGTATGGTGCACGATAGGTACGAACGACATCAAACATCTCATCATTTCCTCCGGAAACATCATTGATGATCATGGAACCGAATTGTTCCAACGCGCGTCGGGCTATCTCCGGGCGGAAGGTGTCAAGTGACAACTGGGTGTCAGGCATAGCGGTACGCAATGCGTCTAATGCAGGTTCCAGTCGTTGCCACTCCTCTTCCTCCGTAGCGGGAATACTGTTTGGACGTGTAGAGCAAGCTCCCAAATCCAATATTGCAGCACCGTCTGCCAGCGCCTGGTGAGCGCGACGGACTAATTCATCGGTACTGCCGATTCGTGACGCAGCATAAAAACTGTCCGGCGTCACATTTAATATTGCCATTATTTTTGGTTCCACGCTACAAAGGTACTACTTTTTTTGGAAATAGACGTACTTCGAGTGGATAAAAAGTATATTTTTTTGTGTTTTTTTGCAAAAAATGCACTTTTTTTAAATTTTTCTGCAAAAAGTTTAGTTTGTTTGAGAAAAAAATTGTATCTTTGCAGGCTGAATTATGTATGCATGCCGAAATTAGCATTCGTTCCACGACGAAAAAGCGTAAAAATACCAATTTAATTTATGAATATGAAGAGCGTTTTTAAGTATCTCTTGATGATGGCGGTAGTAGCTTCAGCCGCATCGTGCAACCAGCGTGAGTTGAACACACGTGTGAGCAACACCACCGGTTGGAACTATTTTGACAAGAAGACCACTAAATTCCAGGCCAACGAGGGTGTGGGTAACGTTAATCCTGTGGGAATGATTCCTATTCAGGGTGGTACCTTCACCATCGGTGAGAAGGACGAGTTTCTGACGGCTCCGCGTAACAACGAAACGCGTAGTCTGACTGTTAGTTCGTTCTACATGGATAAGTATGAGATCACCAACCTTAACTGGAATGAGTATCTTCATTGGCTTGAATTCGTCTTTGGTCCGGTAGCTCCGGAATTGGTAGACCAGGCTCGCCCTGACCATAAGGTTTGGCGTGAGGATCTGGCTTACAATGATCCGTATGAGGACAACTATTTCGAGCACCCGGCATTTTCTTTCTATCCTGTTGTAGGTGTTACATGGGAGCAGGCAATGACCTACTGCCAGTGGCGTACCGACCGTGTCAACGAGATGGCACTCGTTAATCGTGGTGCTATCGTTGTTCCTCCGTTCGGTGAGTTGCAGCCGACAGACGATGAGGCTGCTAAGGATGAGTGGGAACAACGTACCGGTTACGAGATGTATTCGTACGAGGAGGTTAGTCCTGAAGATCCGACCCAAACTATTACCATGTACCGTCCTAGCTATGAGTGGATCCGTGACAAGTTTGTTTTCAACACTGAGAAGTACTTGATGGATGAGACCTATAATCCTGAGTATGGCCGCAAGCCTATGAAGGATAGTTATGATGCAGACCGCAAGGTGAGCATTGCCGATGGTGTGTTCATTACCGGTTATCGTCTGCCGACAGAGGCTGAGTGGGAGTTTGCTGCTTACGCTCCTGTTTCCGGTGACGATGGTCTGACTATTGAGGGTAAGGTTTATCCTTGGTCCGGCTATCACCCACGTAATATGTCTAAGAAGAACGTGGGTATGATGCAGGCAAACTTTGTGCGTGGTCGTGGAGATATGATGGGCGTTAGCGGTGCACTGAACGACCGCCGCGTCATCACTAACCCGGTTGATGAGTTCGCTCCGAATGATTTCGGTTTGTACAATATGGCCGGTAATGTTAACGAATGGGTAATGGATGTTTATCGTGAGACCAGTTATCAGGAACTGACTGAGTACAACTCGTATCGAGGTAATATCTATAGTCACCCGATCTTGGATGAGAACGGAAAGTTCGAGATGGACTCGCTGGGCCGCATCAAGATCAGTTGGGGTAAAGAGGATGATAAGCGTGACGTATTGGATGGTGACTTCGCAAGTCTCTTCGACACCGACTATCCATTGGATACCACCGGTATCGAGAATCTGGAGGCAATCAAGACTGATCCTACCGATATTCTTGCTCCGCGTATCACCAAGAAGAGCCGCGTATACAAAGGTGGCTCGTGGGCAGACCGCATCTATTGGCTCAACCCGTCAACACGTCGTTTCTTGGATCAGGACAAGTGTTCGTCTAAGATTGGTTTCCGTTGCGCAATGTCTACGCTTGGTGATCAGATTCCGGGAAATATTCGTTAATAACAATATATAATGCATTAAAGATATGAATTTTCCTGAAAACATTCGCTATACCAGCGAGCACGAGTGGATTCGTGTAGAGGGTAATGAAGCTTATGTCGGTATCACCGATTACGCACAGTCCGAGTTGGGCGAGATCGTGTTCATTGATGTTCCTACACTCGGCGAGATAGTTGCCCAGGGTGGTGTGTTTGGCTCAGTAGAGGCTGTTAAGACAGTTAGCGACTTGAATATGCCTGTTTCGGGCGAGGTGCTGGCTATCAATGAGGCATTGGATGCGCAGCCGGAGTTGGTTAACAATGACCCGTATGGCGAAGGATGGATTATCCGTATCAGCGTCAAGGATGCATCTGAGCTGGATAAACTCATGGATGCAGCGGCTTACCAAGCCAGCCTTTGATAAGGCATTATGCCTGTGAAAGAATCATTAGAGAGAGCCGCATTATGCGACTCTCTCTGTCTTTAAGGAATGACGTATAAGCCTATTCTAAAACAGTTTGGTATGGTATTTGTCGGAGAGAATACGTAACCAAACTAAAGAAACAGTATGAAACGAATACTATACATCTTATTTCTGCTTTGTCTGAGCGCAAATATGTATGCGGCTCAGCAGCATATGGACTCGTGCATGGTACGCGTGGAGAATGGTGATACAATCTACATGGCGTGGTTGCATGATGTATGGTGCTATCCTCCGCTTAAGTTTAAGAACAAGAAACAAGAGAAGTTCTATTGGCGTACTGTACGTGATGTGAAGAAATGTCTGCCTTATGCCAAAATGATAACCCAGGATATGGCCTACGCTGATCGAGAGTTGGCTAAACTACCAGACAAGAAGAGTCAAAGGAAATGGTGGAAACAGTTTGAACGCCAATTGTACAAGAAGTATGAGAAGGATTTCCGTGGTATGTATGCCAGCCAGGGTATGATGCTCATGAAACTGCTGGACCGCGAGACCGACCGGACAAGCTATGAGCTCATCAAGGAATACAAGGGAAAAGCCAGTGCCAATTTCTGGCAGTTCGTGGCCAAACTGTTCAAGAATGACCTGAAGGAAGAGTACGATGCGGCGGACAAGGATCGAATCACTGAGCGTGTAATCAATCTTGTGGAAGCCGGACAATTATAGCCTCACTCCATATGGAGATTGCGGCGTGATGTCAGCAGAATAATAACGGCTGTGACGGCCGATAGTGTGTCGCTGATAGGTATGGACCACCAGACACCATCTACAGGATTGTTGAAGATAGTTGGTAACCAAAGAGCCAACGGAATGAGGTATAGTACTTGTCGTGTAAGGCTCAGGAAAATGGCTTTGCCGGCCTTGCCTATAGATGTGAAGAGGTTGCCCGTTACCATCTGAAATCCGATGATTAGCATGGTGGAACAGATGATACGCATCGGTTTGATGGACTGCGCCAGCAATACACTATCATGGGTAAACATTTTTGTCACCGTTTGCGGAAAACACTCTCCCAAAATAAACACTATGCCCATAATACCTGTTGCGTAGAAGCATGCAAGGTAAAACGACCGTATTGTGCGGTCGTATTTTTTTGCTCCGTAGTTGTAGCCGGCTATTGGTTGCATGCCTTGGTTCAGACCCATAATGATCATCGCAAAAACAAAGGTTAAGCGGTTGATGACACCATAGGAGGCAATAGCCATATCACCTCCAAAACGCTTGAGTTGGTTATTGATAATGATGACCACAAAACAATGTGCGATGTTGTACAAGAACGGTGACATGCCTATCGTCAAAGCCCGACGCGTAATGCCCTTGTCCAGACGCCAAATTCCTCGATGGAATCGCACCAATTCATTCTTGTCCATGAATTTGGTCAATTGCCATACGACGGCCACGGCCTGGCTGATGACGGTAGCTAACGCTGCACCACGCACTCCCATATCGAGACCGAAGATGAAGATAGGATCTAATATTATATTTACAGTCACAGCCACTATCGTCGCGGTCATGGAGAAACGCGGGTGGCCGGCCGAGCGCAGCATGGCGTTTAGACCGAAATAGATATGGGTCAGTATGTTTCCAAAGAGAATAATCTCCATGTAGTCATGTGCAAAACCGAGTGTGTCTTGGCTGGCGCCGAATGCCATTAGGATAGGGTTGAGCCAAATGAGTCCCACTACCATTACCAACGTAGAGAGCAATATGTTCATCACTATAACATTGCCCAACACCTTGTTGGCGCGATCGTAGTCGCGTTCGCCCAAATAGATGGCCAGTATGGATGATGCACCTACACCCACCAGACTGCCGAAAGCGGCGCATATATCCATAAACGGCTTGGCTACCGTCAGTGCTCCCAGTGCCAATGCACCGCAGCCGTGACCGATATAAATCGAGTCAACTATATTGTACAACGAACTGGCCGTCATAGCGATGATGGCGGGCAGAGCGTACTTGAAAAGCAATTGATGTACCGGTGCAGTTCCTAATTCTGATGTACGAGTCATAGTTTGGATGCTATTTCGTCAAAAATGGTGGCTGCAGGATGGCCTGTTTGCATAGCGATGGGTGTTCCTTCGTCTCCACCCTCTCTGATCGATTGTACAAGCGGTATTTGGCCTAAGAGTGGTACTTGCAACTCTTCTGCCAATCGCTTACCTCCATCACGACCGAAGATATAGTATTTGTTCTCCGGCAATTCGGCCGGTGTGAACCATGCCATGTTCTCGATTATGCCCAACACAGGAACGTTGATCTTTTCGTTGTGAAACATATCCACGCCCTTGCGTGCATCGATCAGTGCCACAGGTTGCGGAGTGGTAACGACAATAGCTCCTGTCAGTTGTAATTCGCCCACGAGTGTCAGGTGTATATCGCTTGTTCCCGGTGGTAGGTCAATAAGGAAATAGTCCAATTCTCCCCAGTTAGCGTCTTGTATGAGTTGTTTGAGGGCATTGCTGGCCATTCCGCCACGCCACACAACTGCCTGTTCCGGGTCAACAAAGAATCCGATGGATAGCATCTTCACGCCGTACTGCTCGATAGGCTCAATCAACGTGCGACCATCCACTTCTACTGATACGGGTCGGCAGCCTTCAGTCTGGAACATCTTGGGCATTGACGGACCGTGTATGTCTGCATCCAGCAGACCGACGTTGTATCCGTGATTGGCCAATGCTATAGCCAAATTAGACGTGACAGTCGATTTGCCGACGCCTCCTTTGCCGCTGTGTACGGCTATTATATGCTTGGCATGAATAGTCGGTTTGCGGTTTTCTACTTTGGTGTTCTGACTGATATATTTGACGTGTATATTGGCTACTACATTGGGGTCAATATAGGTTTTCAGTGCTGCTTCGGTGGCTTTAACCACCGATTTTTGGAATGGATCATTGTCTTTCTGAAAAATCAGCGAGAAACTGACTTCATAGCCCGAGATGCGGATGTCGTCTTCCAACATGCCGCTTTCTATCAGGTCCTTGCCCGTTCCTGGGTAGCGCACGTGGCGCAATGCATCTATTATTTGTTGTGGGTACATATCTATTTGTGATTACTTCTATTAATTACTTAACTTTGATTTGCCCTTTAGTCTTATATCAACGATTATGGGGTCATGGTCTGCATAGCGGTGCATACTCTTGTCTTTCATCTTGTATGCGCCATGCTGGTAATACCAGTCTGCGTTGACATGCCACGGCTGTACGCGCACTATCTGTGATGCCATACTCGGATTGGCAAAGCATCGGTCCAGGTAGCCTATCTCCCCCCTGAACGAGTAGGAATAGTCATTAGGGCAGTAGTTTTGCAGCATATCACCGTAACCGGCGTTCACTATGGTCTGTATAGGCTGTTCCTGCGTATAGCAGTTGTAGTCGCCCAATAGCAGTATGTCCGGATCCGCATAGCGCGAGGCGGCTTTCGGTAGCATGATCAGTAGCGAGTCGGTGTTTTGCATTCGCTTTTGGTTGGTGTCGTAGTTGGTGCGTCCGACTCGTTTGGACTTTAGATGGTTGACACTCACTATGAAGCGTTCACCGGTTGCTATTTCCTCAAACCCCTGAGCAATCATGCGTCCGTGGTAGTGACTGGCGGTGTCTTGGTAGGCGGATATGAACTCGCCGTACGGGCGTAGTTTGTCTTTGCGATAGACAAAGCAACTGCCGATGCGGTCCATGTTCGGTAGATCCAGACGCACGTAGTCGTATTGGTTGCCCAATGCCTCTAGTAACATTTGCGGTGCCCTGTCGCCCATTTGCATTTCGCATAGAGCAAACATATCGGCATTCATAGCTTTAAGAGCCTGTGCTACCTTGCGTGTTTTCAGTGCTTGCTGCTGCGGAGTGGTGCGCTTGGTGGCGTAGCCTCCTAGGTCAGCAAAATAGTTCTCTATGTTGGCTCCGACAATACGCAGTTCGCCCTTCTTGGCTTTCGGCAGTCGGGCTTGTGCCGTATGATGTGTTTTCACCGGTTGACCGGTTACCATTTGACGCTCAGCTGTGACGCGTGCTTGCACCCGACTCACTCTGTCTCCTGTACGTACATCATAGTAGTTGTTGCGGCAGTGGATGCAGATGCTCTTTGCGCGATTTTGATCCACTATCTGCCAATACATAGTGCTATCGCCATCGGCTAAACCGAAAGCGCGTTCGTCCGGGCAGTAGAGTCGCTCGGGTGCCAAAATCAACGAATCGTAGAAACTACCGCAAACAATGAGTGGGGTAGTCAGTTCCACCATTCGGTCATTATATTTGTTCCAGTCTGCTTGCAATTGCTCCAGCGTGACACGCTCTATTGCGTTCGACGTTAGAGCAATGAGGCAGAAGATTGTTATTATTTTGTTGCGTATCATATTCGTATACCAATCATTATTAAATGAGCAATCACCACTCCCCAATCCGATTTTCTTCCCCTATCGTGGTCGTTTCGCCATGTCCCGGATAAACTTGTGTATCGGCGGGTAGTGTCATCAGTTGTTTTAGCGATTCTATCAATTGCAGATGGTTGCCGCCCGGTAAGTCCGTCCGTCCGAATCCGCAGCGAAAGAGAGTATCGCCCGAGAATAGGATTTTTTCCTCTGGCATATATAGGCACACGCTGCCTTGTGTGTGTCCCGGAGTAGGAATGATTGTCAATGGCCAATGGCAGGCTGTTAACGGCGCGATAGGAAATGCTTTTGCGGTGGCATTGATGCCGAATAGGTCGTATTGCGCTTGCATATAGGTTATCATCTCGTAATCCGCTTCAGCTATCATCACCGGCACATTGTATCGCTCTGTTGCCCATGCTGCTCCCCATAGATGATCTAGATGCCCATGTGTCGCAATGATACTGATATTTGAATGCTGATGGCTGAAGTCAGAAACCCGATGACTTATATAGTCCTCCAATTCCAGTTGCTCATTTTGTGTAAAGCATGCCGGATCGATGATTAAGACTGCATCATCTGTGCTGACCACATACGTATTGGTCATAAATGGTCCATATGTAAATCTCTTTATTTTCATTCCCATAACTTGTCCCCCGTCCCCCATAACCTTTCGCCTTTACTTTCCGCAATTTTTGCAGATCTCCGGTTTTCCTCTCAGTGCAGCACGGCGGAACGCATTGGCTTTCTGCGATGTAAACAATTCATACAGTGGTGTGTGTAGTATGTTTCCGTATGTGTGCGAAGATGCTTTGTCATAACAACATGGTAGTACTTCGCCTGTGGTTGTTACCACACATCCGCTCCACACGCGCAGGCATCCGCGACCTAACGGTTTGCGATGGTAATGCCCATCTGCACCCTTTTCATATCGCGCATTGCGCGCATCAGTTGGCATCAATGGGTTCCCATTTTCGTAGTCGTATAGTTGTGCGGTTTTGAAGGTCAATCGGTCTGCACCCAAATCCTTATAGCAGGCCTTCAGTGCGTTCCATTCGTGTTCATTTGTGCGCAATCGCAGACATTGCAATTCGATTAGTGTATGGCTGTGCAGTCTGTCTTTTGCTTCGCGCAGCCTACGCAATGCGTCTTGGCACCGTTGTATATCGCCGCCTATGCGGTATGCTCCGTAACTCTCCTGACTCAGTCCGTCCATCGAGACGATGATGCGGCTCAATCCTGCGCGGATGAGTGCTTCGGCTGTCTCTTCGGTCATGGCTTGTGCATTGGTGCTGACGATCGTGTATAGACCTATAGCATGCGCCTCACTTACCATCTGCGTCAGATTTTTATTCAGTAGTGGTTCACCTTGGAAATAGAACTGCATCGTGTGAGCGTATGGTCCCGCTTCGTGCAGCACTCGTTCCCACACCTCCGGCAACATAATTTTTTCGCTTTCTGCTTTCCTCCCTTTTCCCTGTCCTATGGGGCACTCAGGACATCGCA